>NZ_JBHYUG010000014.1:119286-141094 GCF_042749375.1 Streptomyces sp. NPDC059477
CTCCCCCCGCCACCCCGCTTGTCGCGCTGGGTGTCTCCCTCCCTATAAAGGGGGCTCGCGGGCCGGCGCCCCCACCGTTTTCCCGAGATCGCGCCCCTTCTCTGTGGAAGCCGGTGCGCTGGAAGCCGGTGCGCGGGATCTGCGCCGGGTGGACCGCGCGCTCGCCAGGATAGCGGCGCGGCTGGAAGCGCGGCTCGACGACGGCTCCGACCACCTACCCCCGTGACACGGCCCGCGCCGAGCGGCGGAGCGGTTCGGCGAGGTCGGCGAGCCGGTACCCGGCGACCAGCCAGGGGTACACGCACACCCCGCACACCGGCGCCCGCCCGGCCTCGTGACGGACGAGAACCCCTTCGGCGCGAGTGCGGAGGACCGTCCCGGACCCGGGCACCGGCACCGTGACCAGCGAGCACCCGGGAAGTCGGTCCACCTGGGCCGCGGCCACCTCCCGCGCGCAACCGGCGGTCGCCCGGGGGAGACAGGTCACCACATCGGCGCTCTGCCGCCACCGCGCCCCGGCCCCTTCGGCGACCATGAGGAACCGGTCGGCGACCGTGCACGGACAGGCTGGCCACGCTGCCGCACCCCCGGTGCCGGGCGGGGACGGGCGCACCGCCCCGTCAGGGCGAGGGCCCGCGCCCCAGGCCCACACGGAGACACCCGCGTCCTCCCGGCTGTGCGTCCGGCAGCGGCTGACCGTCAGGCCCCCGGCGGCCTGAACGCCCATCAGGCCGCCGATGAGCGCGTGGCGGCAGCGGAGTCCCCGACGCTGGAGGGAGGTCATGCCCCCTCCGCGAGGTCGAAGCGCTCGGCGCCGCCGAGGGGAACGGGCAGGGGAACCGGATCGACGGTGACCGCCCGGTTCGGCTCGGCCAGACCCAGCAGGGAGTAGATCGTGCGCCGCAGGATCCGTGCGGCCCGCCCCGGCCTGGAGGTGATCATCGCGGCTATCCGGCGCTGATGGATCCGCGAGCGGCTGCCCATCGCCGTACGCACCTGCCCGGCCAGCGGCGTGTCCCAGCGCAGCCGGACGGCCCCGCGGCTGACCTGCTCCGCCAGACTCCCCAGGCGCAGAAAGGAACGCTGCGCCGGAGGGGCCAGCATCACCGGGGCGCCGATCGCCGCGCCGTAGCTGGTGACCGATCCATGGTCGCCGATGACCAGGTCGGCGGCGACCAGCGCGGCCCGCCATCCCTCCTGCGGCGGCAGCAACAGCAGCCCCGCACGCAGGCAGTCCGCGAACCACGCCCGCACCTGCCAGGTGCCGTGGACGCCCCAGACGTTGGGGTGAAGGATCGCCACCACTCGGTACTGCTCCGGCGGCAGCTCGCCCAACAGCCGGTCCAGCAGCTCCGGATGACTGCCGAGGACGGACTCCGGCTGCCAGGTCGAGGTCACCACCACCAGCTTCCGGCCCGCGCTCACACCCAGCGCCCGCCGATAGCTCTCCCGTAGCGGCACGCTCGCCACCAGCCGGTCGAAGCAGACATCGCCCGTCACGACCGCCACCGGCACGGCCTCGGGGCACGACTCGCGCAGCACCGCCAGCTCATCGTCGTGCGTGAGCGGCAGCGCGGCCGGCAGCAGCCGTCCCCGGTGCACCAGCCGCCCCCGGTCCAGACCGTGTGTCGGAGCCGCGTGGGAACCGGCGCTGCGCGCCCGCAGCCGGGACGGCATCACCCCCGCCCCGTGCGGCAGCAGCAGTACTTTCCCGTGCAGTTGCTCCACCGCCACCTCACTCGCGGCCAGGATCAGATCGAATTCGCACTGAACGGCCTGGTGCCACGGCAGCAGAAAGCCGCCCTGCGCCCGGACGAATTCCTCCGAGCCATGGCACACGGCGCCGTTCGTCGCCGGCGCCACGGTGAACATCACCGAAACACGGTGATCCGCTTCCAGCAGAGCCAGCACATCCATCAGCCGGATACCGGCCACCATGAACGGCACCACGACCAGTACGGTGTGGCACCCGGTCCGGAGCACACGACTGTGCGCCCCCAGACCAACAGGCCCGTTCAGCCATAAAGCCCCCGTTGCGGACACTGCATCCCCCCGAGTGTGTGGACCACTTCTCTCGGACGGGGTCTGCCGCACCTACTCGACGGATTGCTTGCAGGGACCTTGCGGAATCCTTGCCGCGGCTCGCCCACCGTCTCTGCCGCCCACGAAAAAGTGCCGGAAGCGGAAGCACTTCCGGCACGCGGGGTTCTCCGTATCAGGCGGCGGCCAGCGCGGCGTACCCCAAGGTGATGGCATACGGTATACAAACGAGCGCCGCGATTTCGGCGCTCAGATCCACGGCGAGCATGAGCAGACCTCCGACGAGCAGCCCCACTGGCGTTCTCCTCAGGGTGCGACAAGGGCGCCACCGGGACACCCGTTGTGATCTTGCCTTCGTCGGGCGATAGCGGATCATGCCACGGCGATAGGAGGCAAATCGGCATTTACCATTGTCATATGCCAATCGATGCCAGCCTTCTCTCCGGCCATCTGGCGGGAAACGGCTTGTTGGGCTGGCGCTCGGGCGATCGGCCGATACTGTCCGGGGCGTGGAGGAAAGAGGAATCGAACCGCTCCGGTTCTCTCTGCTCGGTCCGCTGCGCGGCCGGCGTGGCACCTCGGAACTGGCGCTCGGTTCCCCCCAGCAACGCGCGGTTCTCGCGATGCTGCTGCTGCGCCGGGGACACGCGGTCGGCGTGGCCGAACTCGTCGAGGGCGTCTGGGGCGGCGAGCCGCCACCGGGCGCGGTCGCCGTGCTGCGCACGTATGTCTCGCGGCTGCGCAAGCTGCTGGAACCCGTGCGCGGGCGCGGACAGGCGCCCGAGGTCCTGATGTCCCTCGGGGACGGATACGCCCTGCGGACGGACAAGGTCGCCACCGACCTCGCCGACTGCGAGGAGGCCGTCGCGCAGGCCAAGCAGCACCGGGCCGGCGGCCGGCCCGACCGGGCCCTCGGACCGCTGTGTGCCGCCCTCGCCGGGTGGGACAGCCACGCGCTGGCCGGGGTTCCCGGCCCGTACGCCGGGTCCGCGCGCCTGGATCTGGCCGAGCGGCGGCTGAGCGTCCTGGAACTGCGGCTGCGCGTCGAACTGGAGTTGGGCCGTCACGAGGCGGTCGTCGCGGAACTGCTCGCCCTGCGCGACGCCCACCCGATGCGCGAGGCCGTGAGCGAACTGCTGCTCCTCGCCCTGTACCGGTGCGGCCGGCAGGCCGAGGCGCTCGCCGCCTACGCCCGCACCCGCCGTACGCTCATCGACGAGCTGGGCATCGAACCCGGGCCGTCCCTGCGCGCCCTGCACACCCGGCTGCTGGCCGGTGACCCCGCCCTCACCCCGGCACCGACGCCGCCGACCGCCCGCACCGGCATCCGGCCCTCCCAACTCCCCACCGACCTGCCCGTGTTCACCGGCCGCCGCACCGCGCTCGGCCATCTCACCGCGCTGCTCCTCGGTGACGGCGGGCCGGGGGCGAGCGGCGCCACCATCGCCGTCGTCAACGGCATGGCCGGTGTCGGCAAGACCGCCCTCGCCCTGCACTGGGGCCACCGGATCGCCCACCGCTTCCCGGACGGCAGCCTCCACGTCGATCTGCGCGGCCACGGACCCGGCGGCACCGGCATGGCTCCCGGCGAGGTCCTCGAAGCGTTCCTCGTCGCGCTCGGCGTCGCCCCGCACGCCGTACCCGAGGGGCTCGACGCGCGGGCGGCGCTGTACCGCAGTGTCCTCGCCGCCCGGCGGGTGCTGATCGTGCTGGACAACGCCCGGGACACCGCCCAGGTGGAACCGCTGCTGCCCGGCGCGGCCGGCTGCCTCGTCGTCGTCACCGGGCGGGGCCGGTTCAGCGGACTGGTGGCCCGGCACGGCGCCCATCCGCTCACCCCGGCCCCGCTGAGCGCCGGGGAGTCGCGGGAACTGCTGGCCCGGCGGCTGGGCGGCGCCCGGATCGCCGCCGAGCCGGAGGCGGCCCGCACCATCGTCGACCTGTGCGCCGGACTGCCGCTGGCCCTGGCGGACGTGGCCGCGCGCGCCGCCCATCACCCCGGCTTCCGGCTCGCCCACCTCGCCGCCGAACTGCGCGACAGCCACGGCACCCTCGACGCGTTCACCGGCCACGACACCGGCACCGACCCCCGTACCGCCTTCTCCTGGTCCTACCGGGCCCTGTCGCCCGGCGCCGCCGTGCTGCTGCGCCGCCTCGCCCTGCACCCCGGACCCGACATCGGCGTGCGGGCCGCCGCCGCGCTGGCCGACGGGGACGGGCGCCGCGTCCGCGCGCTGCTGACCGAGCTGACCGGGGCCAGCCTGCTCATCGAGCACCTGCCGGGCCGGTTCGTCCTGCACGACCTGCTGCGCGCCTACGCCCGCGAACGCGCCGCCGAACAGGACACCCCGTACGAACGCGACACGGCGACACGGCGGTTGCTGGACCACCATCTGCACACCGCCCACCACGCCGGAGCCGTGCTCGACCCGTTCCGTACGGCCCTGCCCCTGCCCGCGCGCGCGGCCGACAGCGCGCCCCTGCGGTTCGCCGACGGCGAGCAGGCGACGACCTGGCTGCGCGCCGAACGCCAGGTGCTGCGCGCGCTCGTCGAGCACGCCGCCGACCAAGGCCACCACGAGCACGCCTGGCGGCTCGCCCACGCCCTGGACCCGCACTTCGACCGCCTCGGCCATCCGCACGACCTGCTGGAGATCCACCGCGCCGCGCTGCGTGCCGCCCGTGCCCAGGGCCACCCCGTCGGACAGGCGCACGCCCTGCGCGGGCTCGGTCTCACCCACACCCGCCTCGGACGTCCGGGCGAGGCGATCCCCCTCCTCGGCAAGGCCCTGGAACTCCTCCGGTGCTCGGACGGCCGGTCCGGCGGCGAGGGCGCGGTCCTGGACGAGATCGGCCGTACGTATCTGCTGCTGGGTGCCGCCGAGCGCGGCCTCGAACACTGCGAACGGGCCGTCCGCGCGCACCGGGAGGCCGGTGACCGGGGCGGTGAGGCCGCCGCGCTGGACGGCGCCGGGCGCGCGTACCACCAGTTGCGCCGCTACGAGCGGGCCGTCGAGCGGTTCGGGTGGGCCGTGCGACGGTACCGGGAGATCGGCGACCGGCGGCTGGAGGCCGGCGCGCTGCGGCGGCTCGGCGACTCCCACCACGCCGCGGGCGACCACGCGTCGGCCCGTACGGCCTGGTCGGTGGCCATCGCGCTGCTGGAGGTGGACGACCGGGAGCGGAGCCGTGCGGGGGCGGCGATCGGACCCGGTCACGGGGTCCGGCCGGTCTGGTACGAGTCGGCCGCGGGGTGAGGTGTGGGGGTGAGGGGTCCCGGACTCAGCGCACCCCGCGCTCCTCCAGCGCCGACTTCAGGACCCGCAGGGCGTAGTAGACCCGGGACTTCACGGTGCCCTGCGGGATGTTCAGGGCCTCGGCCGCCTGCCGGGTGGTGTGGTCGGCGAAGAAGGTCGCCCGGAGCACATCGCGGTGCGCGGGGGTCAGCGCGTCCAGTGCCTGCTGCACGACCACGGACGACAGCATCCGCTCGATGTCGTCCACCTCGGCGCTCCACTCGTCCAGCCAGGTTTCGCCGTTGATCTCCAACGGCCGCGCCATCCGTGTGCGGTGCGCGTCTATGACGAGGTTGCGGGCCACCCGGAACATCCACGGGCGTACGGCCATCCCCTCGTCGTCCACCAGATTGCGGGTGTTCCAGCAGCGCAGCAGCGTCTCCTGGACGACGTCCTCCGCGCGGTGGGTGTCGCCGCTCAGCATGCGCAGGACATAGGTGTAGAGGGCCGGACCGTGCGCCATGTAGAGGTCGCGCAGGGCCCGTTCCTCGGGCGAGGCCGCGTTCGCCGATCCGATGACCGTCACGTTCATGGTGTGCTCCTGCTCCTGGGGACGACCGGCGCCGGTCCGGATGACCGGGTGCCGGGTCGTCCCGGGGAACGGAGTGTTCCGAGGGGCGATCCATGAGCGATTGACGTCCGCTGTACGAGGCCGGATCAGACGTTTGCCGCCAGGGAGTCCACGTGTCCGCGCACCCGTTCGGCGACATTGCGGTGGCCGGGCGTGAGCAGTCCCCGGCGATTGAGGACGTCCCACAGGTGCAGCAGTTCGCGCCCGTGCACGAGGGCCGCCCGGTCGTCGTCCAGTTGTTGCCAGGAGGCCGCCGCCCGTGCCACGTCGCCGGGCGCCCGCAGGTCCCCGGACGCGCACCGGATCCGGGCCACGCCCAGGGCCAGGACGACGGCCTCGCGGTGCTCGCCGCACAGATGGGCGACGTACGCCTCCAGGGCGCGCGCCTCCAGCGCGTGCGGGTCCTCGGCGCCCGCCGCACGCGTCAGGCTCACCCGCAGCGCGGTCGCGGCGGCCAGCGCCTCCGCCGGGCGGCCCGCGGACACCAGCGCGTTGATCCGGGCGATGCGGTCGGTGAACTCCGTGGGGAGGGCTCCGGTTTCCGGGGTCTGCGGGGACTCCGGGGTCTGCGGGGATGCCGGGGTCCGGGTGGTTCCCGGGGTCTGCGGAGTTTCCGGGGACGCGGCGCGGGCGGCGGCTCGGGCGCGGCCCACCGCTGCGGCCAGGGCCGACGGGGTGGTGGCCGAGGGAGCGGTGGCCGGGGCGGTGGTGTCGGGTACGGGGGTGTCCGGGGCCTCGGGCTCATCGTGCTCGTCGGGCGCCTCCAGCTCTTCGGGCTCCTCCGGCTCCTCCGGCTCCTCGGGTTCCTCGGGCTCTTCGGGTTCTTCGGGTTCTTCGGGCTCCTCGGGCTCCTCGGGCAGGAGGAGGCGGCTGGAGCCGTCCGGGGAGACCTGGAGGGCGAAGTCGTCCAGGCCGGACCCCTGGTTCACGGTCGCCTCCACGGCACCGCCGCGCTCCTGCGCGTACCGCTGCAACCGGTCCAGTACGGCCTCGTGCACCGACTTGCCGGGGGCGGCGACGACGGGCTCCCCGTTGATCTCGGCGACCTCTTCGTCGGAGAGATACACCTCGAAACGGTCCATTGCTGTGCTCCTCATGCGGCGGGGGGTGCGGACGACGTGGCGGGGCTCGGGGTGACGCCGGGGGTGGCGCCGGGGGGCGGCGCGGCCAGACCGCCGTACTTGGCGAACTGGGCGCGGATGGCGGCGACATAGCCCTGTGCCTCGTTCGTGGCGGGCACCCCTTTCGCGGCGCGCACCGAGTCCATGCCCACGTGGTAGGCCGCCAGGGTGAGGTCCAGGACGCTGTCGTCGGTCTCGTTCGCGTCGATCATCTCCTGAGCCTGGTCCGCGAGATCGCACATATGGCGGCCCTGCGCCGCGATCGAGTCGGCGGCGTCGAAGGCGGAGGTCCTGTCGTTGTCGTCCTCGTCCTCGCCGTACCGCTTGAAGACATCCGGCGGCAGTTGCGAAATGCCTTCCTCGCCCTTCGCGCCGACCATCGCCGCGTTGAAGCCGGACTCCCGCTCAAGCTGGGAGGCGATGACGATCGGGCCGATCGCGAGGCACTTCGCACCGGCCTCCTCGATGGGGTCCACCAGGTCGGCGGGGACCGTGCCGGCCTCCAGCGGGCCCTTGCCGTCGCCCTCGAAGACGGCGATCACCTCGTCCGCGTCGTCCGGGCCGGCGGAGCCGCCACCGCCGCCGAAGAGCAGGATCAGCGCGATGAGCGGGGCCAGCAGGACCCCGAGCCCGCCGAAGACGATCACGACGACCACCCCGCCGGCCAGGATGAGCGGCATCATCAGACAGCCGCAGGAGCCACCCGCGATCAGGCTGTTCCGGACGGCCTTCGACTCATCGCCGCCCTCGCTGTCCGCCATCCGCGCGCGCCTTCTTCCCCTTCACTCCGGAGTCCCTCCGGAGCCACTCCAGAGCCACTTCGGACTCACTTCGGAGCCACTTCGAAAACACCTTGAACCGCCATGGGCGGACCGCCCGTTGTGCTGTCCGCCGGGCTCGACAGATCCCAACGGGCCCCAGGGCGAATAAGTTCAAACCGGTGGAAAAACAAGATGAGTCACAGCGGCGGAAGCACGAGCGACGAAGGGAGCGGGACGGAGATGGGCACGGAGATGGGCACTCGTTCGGCGAAGGCTCCGGGCCGGGAGCGCGGCCCGGGTCCGGGTCCGGGTCCGAGTCCGGCTCCGGGTTCGGCCCCAGGTCCGGCTCAGAGTCCGCGTACAGGTCCGGGGCCCGCCTCGCGGGCGTGGGAACGGGGGCCGAGCACCCCGCCGCCCACACCACCGGACCCACGGCCCGCTTCCGGCCGAGACGGCAACGGAAACAGCGCCGGAGACAGCGGCGGGAACGGCAGCGGAAACAGCGCGGGCAGGCGTACGAGCGGCAGGGCGCCGCGGATCGTCTCGGCGGCGCCCGCTGCTCCCGCGGCGCCGGTACCCGCGCCCCGCGCCCCCGGACCCGTACGCCGCACCGCGCCCGCGCCGGGCCCCGCCCGCGCACCCGCGCCCGCCCCCGGGCCGAAGCGCGCCCCCGTCCCTGTCCCCGCCCCCGTCCCCGTCCCCGTCCCCGAAGGCACCTGGGGGCATCAGCCCCGGCGGCCCCAGGTCGCGCGGGGGACGTCGCGGGGCGATGTCGGGTGGGTCAAGGCGCACGGTGGGGCCGGGGTGTCCTCGCTGGTGGAGGTGCTCGGCGGAGTGGATGTCGGGGGCCGGTGGCCGGAGCCGCGACGGGGTGAGCCCCGGCGGGTGGTGCTGGTCGGGCGGACCAGCGCGCACGGGATGCGGGCGGTCTCGCAGGCGTTGCGGGCGCTGGAGGAGGGGCATGCCCCGCAGGGGCTCGACCTGCTGTGCGTGGTCCTCGTCGCCGACGCGCCCGGCCTGCTTCCGCTCAGCCTGCTGCGCCGCGTCCGGGTCATCCGGTCCGTCGCCCGGGTGCACCGGGTGCCGTGGATCCCCGCCTGGCGGGAGGGCGGTGAGCCCCGGCGGCTGCCCGCCCAGCTCGTGCGGCTCGGCGACCTGGTGGGCGCCGGGTCCGGACGCGAGAGGGGCCGGTCATGATGTCCCCACTGGCCGCCCCGAACGAGAAGTTCTTCGACCCGGGCCCCGCGGCCGACACGATCCTCAACACCTTCGCCTGGTGCGCCTCGGCCGCGGGCGTCTTCGGACTGCTGGTCGTCGGCATCAACATGTCGCTCCAGCTGCGCCGCGGCGAACCGGGCGAGGGCGGCGAGCACTTCCGCGGCGCCTTCTTCGTCGGCCTCGCCTCGCTCATCGCCACGACGGCCGGCCCCCTCGTCTCCTACCTCGGCGACCTGGGCCTGAACTGACCAGCCCGACCAGCCCGACCAGCCCGCCCGCCCCGCCCGACGCGACCCGATCCCATCCGACCCGCCGATTCCCCGTCCCCGTACCCACCCCCGTGAACCGTCCCCCTCATCCCCCGCCGTCCCCGCCGTCCCGCCGTCCCCGTCTCCCGCACCACCGCGACCCTCAGCCCACCGCCCACCCCACACCGGTGGCACCGATTCCTCCCGGAGATCCTCATGTCCTCCCTGCTCCAGAAGACCTCCCAGCTGCTCGCCGCCGTGCCCGCGCCCGAGGGTGACGCCCCGCCCGAGCTGACCGAGAAGGTCGACACGGTTCTCAATCTGGTCGCCTGGGCGGGTACCGCCGCCGGGGTCGCCGGGGTGCTGGTGACCGGCGCGATGATGGCCATATCCGTGAAGCGGGGCGAGAGTTCCGAGCACATGAGCCGGCTCGGGATGGTGCTCGGCGGCTGCGTCCTGGTGGCCACGGCGGGCCCGATCGTCTCCTTCGTGTTCGCCTGAGCCGGAGGGACGGGCAGAGGGACGGGCACCCGAGATGTTCCTACGCAGGCAGCCGCGGGCCGAGGAGTCCGGGCCGTACTGGAGGCAGCCCAGCTGGCAGCTGTCGGCGGGGTTCCTCGCCGTCGTGGTCGTGATCGGCGGCCTGCTCGCGCTGACGTCGGCCGCGACGGGCGACACCGCGGCGGAACCGGCCGAGGCGACCGCGAGCGAGGGCCCGCTGTCCGGCGCTCCCCCGGCGGGCGGTCGCCCCGAGGGCTGCGCGACCGACGACAGCGCCGGTGACGCGCCGCCGAAGGCCGCGCCCGAGGACATCGACTGGCGCCCGCTCGGCGTCGCGCGGGTGCCCGTCTCGGCCTCGGCCGGGCCCACCCTGTTCCAGGGCGCCGTGTGGTGGTGCTTCGCGCACACGCCCGCGGGCGCCGCCCTGGCCGCCACCGTGATCCCCACCCAGATGAGCGAGTCCGGCTGGCGGACCGTCACCGAGCAGCAGCTGGTCGCCGGGCCCGGCCGGGACATGTTCGAGTTCCAGCGCTCCCTGAGCGCCGACACCGCCCGCCGCACCGACGGTTCGCCCGTCTCGTCGTACGTCGGTTTCTCCCTGATCGCCTACACACCCGACGCGGCGACCGTCTCGCTGCTCATCAAGGGCGGCCAGGGCTTCACCGCGACCGCGGTCGAGGTGCGCTGGAGCGACGGCGACTGGAAGGTGCAGGCCGGGGTCGACGGCTCGCTGTACTCGCAGATGACGACCGTCCAGGACACCAACAGTTATCTGCTGTGGGGAGCCGGCACATGACCTGCAAGACCGGCAACCCGCTCATCGACGCCATCCTCAGCTTCTTCAGCTTCCTGGGCGACCCCATCGGGACGATCCTGGGCACGATCGCGGACTTCGTCCTCTTCGCGGCGATCCAGGTGTACGGGGCGATCATCACCGGCATCCCGACGCTCGAATCCATGACGGTGTCCCAGCGGGTCAACGGCCAGACCCAGTGGATCGTGATCTATCTGGCGGTCGGCTCCCTGCTGTTCGCCGCCGCGCGTATGGCGATCGAACGCAAGGGCACCGCGGGCGTCACCGCGCTCAAGGGCATCCTGCGGGTCGTCCTGGTCTCGGGCGCGGCCACCACCATCGTCGGCGCGGCCGTCATCGTCTCGGACAACTACGCGACGCATCTGTTCAACGAGGGCGCGAAGGCGCAGCTCCAGCAGATCGGCGGCTGCTCGGACATCGGCGGGGTCGGCGCCTTCGTCAAGCTGATCCTCGCCTTCCTGCTGCTGATCGCCGGAATCCTCCAGACGATCCTGCTCTACATCCGGATGGGCGTCCTGATCGTGCTCCTGGGCACGCTCCCGGTCGCCGCCGCGGCCTCCATGACGGACTGGGGGGCCGGCTGGTGGCGCAAGCACATCGGCTGGATGATCGCCTGGCTGCTGTACAAACCCGCGGCCGGCCTGATCCTGTACGCGGGGTCGGTGATGACCGGTGCGGGCAAGAACGTGCCCGGCGCGGTCGACGGCACGATCCACACCCGGATCGCCGGTATCGCCGTGATGCTGCTGTCGGCCGTCGCGCTGCCCGCCCTGCTGAAGCTCATCGTGCCCGCCACGGCCGCGCTCGGTACGGGCAATCCCGGCGGGCAGGCGCCGAGCGTGGCCGGTGGGCTGGCCTCCGGCGCCATCCAGCTCGCCAGTCGGGGCGGCGGTGGCGGTGGTTCCGCCGCGGGCGGTGGCGGGCCGCTGGGGGCGCGCGGGCCGTCGGGGGCGTCCGGGGCGGGCGGGTCGACCGGGGCCGGTGGGTCTTCCGGTGGCGCCGGCTCCTCCGGCGCGGGTGGCTCCAAGGGCCTGGGCGGCTCCGGTGGTTCGGAGGGTTCCTCCGCCGGTGGCGGCGGGTCGAGCGGGGGCGGTCCCTCCGGCGCGGGAAGCGCCGGGGGCGGCGCGGGTAGTGGCGGTGCGGCAGCGGGCGCGGGGCGGGCGGCCTCGCTCGCCGGACCGGCCGCCGCGGTGGTCACCGCGGCGACCACCGCGACCCAGGCGGTCGCCCGCGGCGCCACGGAGGCGGTCGACGGCGCCGACGGCAACCTCGGGCACAACCAGTGACCCCCGGACGGCCGGGACGCGAGCGCCCCGCACATGGTCCCGAGGCGCCACCAGTGGCCCCCGGGACAGCCGGAGCCTGTCCTGAGGCCCGCCCCGTGACCCCCGGACGGCCGGAGCCCCAGCGCCCCTTGCGCGGGCCTCGGGCACGACCGATGACCCCCGGCCCTCGCCCCGGGGCCCGGGCCACCCGCCGGGGGCGCCCCCCCCGCCGCCGCGCGCGCGGGGGGGGCCCCCGCCCCCCCACCCCCCCCCCCCCCCCGGCCCCCCCCGCCCCCGGGGGCCCCGGCCGGTCCTCCCTCTCCCCCCGTACCCCCCACCCCTCCAGAAGGGACCCGCGATCCACATGTCCACGGAAGCCGCCACCCATCCGACGTACGGCAACTGGCGCAGGCCACGGCGGCCGGGGCTCGGGCCGCTCGGGCTGGTCGGCACCTTCGGGGTCTTCGGCGGGCTCGTCATCACCCTGCTGGCGTCGCTGATCTCCATGGAGGCCGCGCTGACCGTGTGCGTCCCGATGGTCATGGTGCTGGCCCCGCTCGCCCTGCGCACCCAGGACGGCCGCAACGTCTACCAGCTGGTCACCCTGCGGGTCGGCTGGTGGCGCCGGAAGGCGAAGGGCGCGCACCTGTATGTCTCCGGCCCGCTGTCGGCCCGGCCGGGCGGGCGGTTCCGGCCGCCCGGGCTGCTCAACAAGGTGACCGCGACGGAGGGACGGGACGCGTACGACCGCCCGTTCGGGGTGCTGCACCATCCCGCGCGCAACCTGTACACGATCGTCCTGGGCTGTGAGCCGGACGGCGGCGCGCTGATCGACCCGGACCAGGTCGACGTATGGGTGGCGCTGTGGGGCGAGTGGCTGGCCCGGCTCGCGCACGAACCCGGGCTGCGGGGCGCCTCCGTGATCGTGGAGACCGCCCCCGACCCGGGCACCCGGCTCGCGCACGAGGTGCTGCCCCGGATCCATCCGGACGCGCCGGCCGCCGCCCGCGCGGTGATGGAGGAGGTCGTCGAGCGGTATCCGATGGCGTCCTCCGAGATGCACACGTACGTCTCCCTCACCTACGGCGTCCCGGGCGGCGCGCGGCGCAAGAAGGACGAGGTCATCGCGGATCTCGCGATCCGTATCCCGGGGCTGCTGAGCGGGCTGGTCGCGGCCGGGGGCGGAGCCGCGTACCCGCTGTCGGCGGAGCGGATCGCCGAGGTCGTCCGGGTCGCGTACGACCCGGCGGTGGCCGCCGATGTGCTCAGCGCACGCGCCCAGCACGGCGGTACGGGCCTGGAGTGGGAGGACGCCGGGCCCGCCGCCGCCGTCGAGACGGTGAACGCCTACCAGCACGACTCAGGGGTGTCGCGGACCTGGCTGATGACGCTGGCGCCGCGCGGCACGGTCCGTTCCTCGGTGCTGCGGGGCATGCTGGAGGCCGCTCCGGTCACCCGCCGCAAGCGGGTCGCGCTGGTCTACCGGCCCATCGACCCGGCGACGTCGGCGCGGATCGTGGAGGCGGACCGGCGCAGCGCCCAGTTCATGGCCACGTCCGGCAAGGGCATGGTGCAGGCCCGTGCGGCCACCGAGGTGCGGGCGGCGGAGCAGACGGCGGCCGAGGAGGCGTCGGGCGCGGGACTGGTGGAGTTCTCGCTGATGATGACCGTCACCGTCGACACGATGGAGGAGCTGGCCGACGCGAGTGTGGCCGTCCGGAATCTGACCGCCGCGGCCCGTGTGCTGATGCGGCCCGCCGACCGGATGCAGGCGGCGGCGTTCAGCTGCACGCTGCCCGCCGGCATTCTCCCGTGGGAACAGACCCTGGTCCCGCACGAGTTGCAGGAGGCGCTGTGAGCGATCGGCGTGAGCGGAAGCAGGCCGAGCTGGCGGACCGGCTGGCCGAGGAGCGGCAGGCGGGGCGGGCGGCCGAACGGCCCGCGCCCCGCAAGGCCAGGCCCGCGCCGCGCCCCCGGCAGCTGTATGTACCGGCGCGCGGCTGGATCGGCGCGGGCGGGGGCCGGGTCGGCTATCTGGATCCGCCGACCATGTGGCGGGCCACCACCGTGCAGGCGTGCGGCATGTGGCCGTTCGCCGCCGGTTCGGGTTCACCGATGACCGGCGTGCCGCTGGGGCAGCATCTGTTCACCGGCGCCACGGTCTGCGGCGACCCGCTGAACTGGTTCACCCGGGCCCGCTACATCTCCAACCCCTCCCTGTTCATGCTGGGGATGCCGGGTCTGGGCAAGTCGACGCTGATCAACCGGATGCTGATCGGGCTGGCCGCGACCGGTGTGGTCCCGCTGGTCCTCGGCGACCTCAAGCCGGACTACGCCGACACCGTGCGGGCGCTGGGCGGCCAGGTGATCTCCATCGGGCGCGGCCGGGGCGGCATCAACGTCCTGGACCCGGGGGCGATGGGCACCGCCGCCGACCGGATCGGCGGCAAGGCGGGCGCGGTGCTGCACGCGGAGGCGCACGGCCGGGTGCTGAACATGGTCGCCGCGCTGATCACCATCGTGCGGGGCCGTCCCATGGACGACCACGAGCAGTCCGTGCTGTCCGCCGTCCTGCACCATCTGCGCGAACACCCCCCGGTGGGCCGACCGGTGCTGCTGCCGGATGTGCTGCGGGTGCTGACCGAGGGCCCCGACCGGGTACGCGCGGTCACCCTCGACCGGGGTGACGACACCCGTTACCGGGACGCCGTGGACCCGCTGCACCGCTCCCTGCTGGGCATCCTGGACGGCCCGCTCGGTGACACCTTCGCCTCCGAGACCTCCACCCGCATCGACCCCGACGCGCCCGCCGTGTGCATCGACATCTCCGGCATCGGCGAGGCCGACACGCAACTGACCGCCGCCGCGATGCTCGCCGCCTGGTCCGACGGGCTCGGCACGGTCGCCGCCTCGCACGCCCTCGCGGACGCCGGACTCGCCCCGCGGCGCTGGTTCTTCACGGTGCTGGACGAGCTGTGGCGCCCGCTGCGCGCCGCGTCCGGCATCGTGGACCGCATCGACGCGCTGACCCGCCTCAACCGCTCCCTCGGGCTCGGCGACGCCAAGATCACCCACACCCTGAAGGACGCCGAGGCGCTCGGCACCGACGCCGACCGGGCCAAGGCACGCGGGTTCGTGGAGCGGGCCGGGATGGTGGTGTGCGCGGGGCTGCCGAAGGCGGAGATGGAGGATCTGGGCAAGGTGGTGGGCCTGTCCCGGCGCGAGATCGACCTGGTGTCGTCGTGGTCGTCGCCGCCCGGCTGGGGCGTCACCGGGGAGAACGAGGAGCCGCCGGGCCGGGGCCGCTTCCTCATCAAGGTCGGCGGCCGTCCCGGTATCCCGATCAAGGTCGCCATCACGGACGCGGAACGCCGGCTGCACAACACCAACACCCGCTGGACACCGAACGAGGAGACCCAAGCGGCGCCGAAGCGGCGGCCGTCCGGCGGCCCGGGCGGGAAGCGGACGCGATGAGCAAGCAGCCCTCGGGCGGCGGTCCCTTCCACGACCAGATGCAGTGGGCCGTCGCCGCGATCATCGGGACCGTCCTGCTGATGTTCACCGTGGCCTGGGCGGGCGGCACCCTGGGCGCGGGGCTCACCGGGCACGGCTGGGACGCGCCGCCGTTCACCCTGTCCAGCGCGGGCGCGCTGGCCTCCGACGGCACGGCCGCACTGTGGCCGGGGACCCCGCCCGCCGCCGTTCTCGGGGGCGTCCTGCTGGTGCTGGCGCTGGTCGCGGTGCCCGTCGCCGTCGCCGTCCGTTTCCTCGGCGACCGCTTCACCCGCCCCGGCGGTCTGGCGCGCGCCCGCGACCTGGCCGCCCTGTGCCCCGAGGGCGTCGCGGCCCGCGCCCGCGAGCTGCGCCCCTCCCTCCAGGGCCGCGGCGACCTGCGTCCGGACGAGACCGGCAATCTCCTCGGCGACCTCGACCCCAAGGGCCCGGAGCTGCGCAGCAGTTACGAGGACGTGGAACTGGACCTGATGGCACCACGGGCCGGGAAGTCCACCGGCATCGCGATCCCCCGGGTGCTGCGCGCCCAGGGCGCGGTCCTGCTCACCTCCAACAAGTCCGACGTGTACGCGGTGACCCGCGCCGCGCGCGCGGAGGCGGGCACGGTGTGGACGTTCGACCCGCAGGGCATCGCGCACGCGCCGCGCGCCATGTGGTGGAACATGCTCGACGAGTGCCACTCCATCGAGGGCGCACGGCGGCTGGCCGGGCACTTCGTGGCGTCCGTCAACGACGACACGGCGAAGAAGGACTTCTGGATCGCCGCCGCCCAGAACACCCTCACCGCGCTGTTCCTGGCCGCCGCGCGCGGGAAGGCCCCGGTCGCCGATCTGCTGGGCTGGCTCGCCGACCCCGCCGACCGCACCCCGATCGATCTGCTGCGCGATGTCGGGCTGCGGGCGATGGCCGAGCAGTTGCAGGGCACGATCCGGGGCGCGGTGGAGACCCGGGACGGCATCTACGAGACGGCCCGGCAGACGGTGGCCTGTCTGCTGGACCCCGACATCCTCGCCTGGGTGACCCCGGACCCGGAGCTGCCCCAGTTCCGCCCGGACCGGCATGTCCTGGGCACCGACACCCTGTATCTGCTGTCCAAGGACGGCGGCGGCTCGGCGGCCGGTGTCATCGCGGGCCTGGCGGACTCGACGATGCGGGCGGGGGTGGTCGCCGCCGAACGCATGGGCGGCCGGCTCGACCCGCCCCTGACGGCCGTCCTGGACGAGGCCGCCAACGTCTGCCGCATCTCCGACCTGCCCGACCTGTACTCCCACCTCGGTTCGCGCGGCATCAATGTCGTCACCCTGCTCCAGAGTTACCGGCAGGGCGCGCGGGTGTGGGGCGAGATGGGCATGGACGCGCTGTGGAGCGCGGCGACCGTCAAGCTGCTCGGCGCGGGTCTGGACGACGCCGACTTCGTGCAGAAGATCTCCACGCTGGTCGGCCAGCACGACGTGCGGACGCCGAGCGTCTCGCACGGCAAGGAGGGCACCTCACGCTCGTACTCCTACCGGCAGGAGGCGGTGCTCCCGCCCGACCGGATCCGGGCGCTGCCCAAGGGCACCGCGCTGCTGCTGGCGACGGGTGTGCGGCCCGCGCTGATCCGGCTGCGGCCCTGGTACAAGGAGCCCGGGGCCGCCGCCATCTCGGCCGCGGCGAAGGCGGAGGCGGCGGCGATCACCCGGCGGGCCGCACAGCGGCTCACGCCGGGCGTCCCGCTGGAGAAGGGCCCGTATCCGGCCGGGCCCCGGGACGCCGCGCGAGCGTGACCGTGCGCAGCAGCAGTTCGGCGGGCCCGTACCGGAAGCGCCCGGTCAGCCGGGCGCCGAGGGCGAGCTGACCGCCGTACAGCAGTACCGAGCCCGCGAGGACGGCGGCGGCGCCCGCCCGGTCGTAGAGCCCGAGGCCGTACCCGGTGAAGACGAGGGCCAGGACCAGCGACTGGGTGAGGTAGTGGGTGAGGGCCAGGCGCCCGGAGGAGGCCAGCGCGGCGGTGAGCACCCGCGCCGGGCGCCGGGCGCTGTCGAGCAGCAGGAGCAGTCCGCAGACGTACGACGCCGTCAGCGCGGGTCCGGTCAGGACGGCCACCGCGTGTCCGACGTCGAACCAGCGGTTGTCCAGCGGCCAGTTCGCGCAGAGCGCGGAGACGATGCCGCCGAGCAGACCGAGGGGCAGCCAGCGCAGGGCCGTCCGGCGCAGCCAGGCCCGGTCCCGGCCGCGCCGCTCCAAGAGCCGCACCCTGCCCGCCGCGAACCCGGCGAGGAACGCGG
Source organism: Streptomyces sp. NPDC059477 (assembly GCF_042749375.1). Lineage (NCBI taxonomy): Bacteria > Bacillati > Actinomycetota > Actinomycetes > Kitasatosporales > Streptomycetaceae > Streptomyces > Streptomyces sp. NPDC059477. Next base: position 136,902 of record NZ_JBHYUG010000014.1, read on the forward strand.
CGAACAGGTCGGGGCTGTAGAGCAGGTTCGCGGCGATGGACCCCGGGAGGTCGGTGAGGTGGGCGCCGATCACCGAGAGCGCGTCGCCCCGGTGGGCGGCGATGGTGTCGGCGGCCGTGGGCGCGTACCCGGCGGCGGTCAGCGGCTCGGTGACGGCGACCGACGCCAGGCCCTCCAGGAGCAGCAGGGCGGTGAGGAAGACGACGAGTCCGGCGGCCAGTTTCACGGCGGTGCGCGGGGGGAGGCCGCGCGCCCCGTACAGGGCCAGCGCGAGGACGGCGTACGCCATGAGGATGTCGCCGGGGTAGAGCAGCACCGCGTGCGCGAGCCCGAGGGCGAACAGGCCCGCCGTGCGCCGCAGATGGCGGGGCCCGAACGGGACGCCCGCGCGGGCGGCGGAGCGCTCCTGGAGGACGAAGCTGTAGCCGAAGAGGAAGGAGAACAGCAGATAGAACTTGGAGGCGACCAGCGCGGTGATCAGCCAGGCCACCCCCCGGTCGAGGGCCGAGGCGTCCGGGCCGCCGCCGAAGACGTAGTACGGCCCCGCCATCATCTGGGCGTTGACCACCACTATGCCCAGCAGCGCGAAGCCGCGCAGGACGTCGAGCTGCACGACCCGCGCGACGGCTCCGCCGGATATGTCCCCGCCCGCATCCTCGCCGGTGTCCTTGCCTGCGTCCTTGCCGGTGTCCTTGCCTGTGCTGTTGCTCATGCCCTCGCTCGATGTCCGCGCCCGCGCCCTTGCCCGTGCTCTTGCCCTGCCCTTGCCCGCGCCTGCGCCCATGTCCTCGTTCATGTCCTCGTTCGTGTTGTCGTTCGTGTTGTCGTTCGTGTGGTCGTTCACGCCGACACCACGACCGCCGTGCCGAACGCCACCGTCGCCGACAGGAACCAGCCGAAGGACGGGGCCAGCAGATGGGCCACCGTCCACAGCCGGGCCGCCTGGGGCCGCTCGCGCGGATAGACCACCGGCACCCGGCCGCCGACCTCGGGCAGCCCGCACAGCGGCGCGTACCCCCCGGGGTCCATGACCAGCACCTGGCCGAGGTGGTCCGGGAACGCCACCAGGCCGCCGCGCCGGGGGTCGGCCGCCGCCCGTGCCATGACCGTCCCCATCGCCCGCAATCCGCGCGCCCACAGCCGCAGCGCCGTCACCCCGGCCCGCACGGCGAGCAGCAGAAACCCGAGCCCGCACCCCGTGCACAGCGCGAGCAGCGCCAAGGCGGCATCCATACGGTCCCTCTCACCGGCGTCCGATCCGTACGACCTTCCCCGCACCCACAACGGGCCCCGGGCTCCGGTCGGTTCCCGCGCCCTTGAACCGCGGTACGGCACGGCCCCGTTGTGAGGGCGAAGCACGCCTACGAAGGGAGCGCCGGACCCGATGAGACGGATGCCGCGCGCGCGGCTGCGCCGGTCGGTGGCGGTCGCCGTACTGGCCCTGGCGCTGACGGCGACGGGCGGGACGGCCGCACACGCGGAGCCCCTCACCACGCTCGCCGAGGTGCGCGCCGAACTCCAGCGCCTGTACCACGACGCCGCCGTGGCCACGGACAAGTTCAACGCGGCCGACGAGAAGGTGGACGCCCAGGAGAAGCGGGTGGACACCCTCCAGGGGCAGGTCCGCGCGGCCGAGCAGAAGCTGGCCCGGCTGACCTCGCTGGCCGGGGCGGCGGCCCGCGCCCAGTACCGGTCGGGTACGGGTGCCGCGCTGCCCGCCGAGTTGCAGTTCGTGCTGGCCGACGACCCCGAGCGCGCCCTGGACCACGCGTCCCTGGCCCGCCAGGTCCAGCAGGGCACGATCGACACGGTCACGGCCCTCACGGCGACCGGCGAGGAGCTGCGCGCCCGCACCGACGAGGCGTCCGAGGTGCTGGGGCGGCTGAAGACGGACCGCCGCGACCGGGACGCCGAACGCAAGACCGTCGAGGAGCGCATCGCCGCCGCCGAGTCGCTGGAGTCGCAGCTCGCCGCCTCCCAGCTCCAGGAACTGGACGACCTGGACACCCGGGAGGCGAGCGCCGCGCAGGACGCGTGGGTGGACACCGGGGTCCTGGACACGGTGGGCACCACCACGACCGCCGCCGGGAAGAAGGCCGTGGAGTACGCCGCCCGGCAGCTCGGCAAGCCGTACGTGTGGGGCGCCGAGGGCCCCGGCGGCTACGACTGCTCCGGCCTGACCTCGCAGGCGTGGCTGTCCGCCGGGCTCGTCATCCCCCGCACCTCGCAGGCGCAGTGGCAGGGCCTGACCCGTGTCCCGGTCGGTTCGATGCGCCCCGGCGATCTGATCGTCTACTACTCCGACGCCAGCCATGTCGCCATCTACATCGGCGACGGCGAGATGATCAACGCCCCCCGGCCGGGCCGGACGGTGTCCATCGCGCCGGCCGGGTCGATGCCGATCCTCGGGGTGGTGCGGCCCGATGCGTGAACCGGTGGTTGAACCCGACGGGTCGGGGGCGCAGGAGCCGCCCGCCCTGTCGCCCTTCATCCTCTACATGGAGGGCCCCGCCTACGCCGAGGCGCTGCGCGGGCTGACCCTGTGGACCCACCATGTGCTGCTGCCGGTCTACGGCCGGGAGGTCACCTCCTCGTCGCCCTGGTGCTCCCGCTGGTGGGAGCACCCCGAGGCGATCGCGCAGCTCCACGGCCTGTGGCTGGCCTGGGAGGAACTGACCGGGCCGGACGCGAGCATGACCGGCCCGGCCTCCTGGCACCGCGACTACCTTCCGGCGGTCATGGACGCCCTGCGCGACCCGCAGGGCCCGTTCGCGGGCTGCAAACCCGGGGGGCACCGGCCGAAGGAGCCGCCCGTCGTCGACGTACTGGACCCCTTCGGGCCGCGGCCCGGCCGACGCTGAACCGCCGCCCCGGCGCCTCACGTTGTGCCTGCCGTCCAATCCTCTGAAAGGAAAGGAAGGGTCACATGGCAGGGTCAGGTTCACGCGATCACGAGTCCTCGCGGAAGCGGGACTCGAAGAAGAAGGACTCGTCACGGCGGTCGTCGCCGCAGGAGGGCTCGTCGCGGCGGCGTTCGTCCCAGGAGGAGGCGGCCCAGCCGGACTCACCGCAGAGCAGCGCCTACTCCAACGCCAGCGACTACGCCTCCGTCTACATCGTCCAGGACCCCCAGACCGGTGAGATGGGCACCATGGCGGCGGGAGTGGAGGTTCCGGAGGACGCGCCCGCGCTGCCCGAGGGGGCCGTGCTCGGCGCCTTCGTGCCGAACACCGCCGACACCGGCCGCAACGCGGAGCCGGGGACGTACTTCGCGGTGTACCAGAACGCTGCCGACGCCAGTACGGCGGTCGCGCGGTATGTCGCGGCGACGGCCAAGAAGGCGGCGAAGTGGTCATGGGACAACCGGGAGTTCCTCGGCAATCTTCTGATCGACCTCGGACCCCAGGCCGTCCAGGGGCTCGCTCCCATGATTCCCTCGGCCCAGGACACCCTCACCCAGGTGGGTGCCATCGCGGGAGCCGCGCCGGTGCTGCGTGACGTGTATCGCGGGGTCCAGGAGTACCCGGAGCACGGCCTCTTCACGCTGAACAACGCCGCCCTCGGCAGCCGCACCGTGGGCCTCGTGGCGAACAGTGTCTCGGCCTTCCAGGAGGAAGGGCTGCTCCAGGACCGGCTCGGCGCGGGCGGCACCTGGGCGAACGGGCTCGGCACCGGGCTCGACCTGGCCAACGAGCGGCACAAGCAGGGCCGTACGGCGCAGGAGCCGGAGAACGTCGGGAACGAACGCGGCGAGGGCACGGCCCTGCACACCCTGCCCGACCGCACCCGCACCCGGGAGCGGGAGCAGGGGGCCACGTCCGCCGTCGCGCCGACCGCCGCCCATCACCGGCCGACGCGGGTGTCGACGGCCCCCGCGGCCAGCCGGGGCGGGGAGTCGTCGGGACAGGGGTCGAGCAAGAAGAAGTCCAGGGAGGGCCACCACTCGTCCAAGGAATCGAGGTACGAGCCGAAGAGCGGGTCGTCGTCCGGCAAGGGCAGGGGCCGTAGCTGACAGCCCCCGGCGGTCGAGCGGACCGCGGGGCCGCGACCCCCGAGGGAGGGGAGGGGGGGGGGGTGGGGGGGGAGGGCGGGGGGGTAGGGGGGGGGTCGGGGGGGGGGGGACGAGGGACTGGGTCCTGGCGCTGGGCCGCGGCTGCTGTGCCCCGCACGGCCCCGGGGCCGCCCGCATGACT
>NZ_JBHYUG010000015.1:0-30522 GCF_042749375.1 Streptomyces sp. NPDC059477
CGGAACTCCGGGTCACCGAAGAGCCGGGTGTAGTTGTCCAGCCCGACGAAATTCGCCGGACCGAGCCCGGTCCAGTCGGTGAAGGAGTACCAGACCGACAGGGAGGCGGGCACCGCGATCACGACGACATTCACCACGAGCAGCGGGGTCATGAACGCGAACCCGATGAGATTGCGCCGCATCTTGGAGCGGCGGGCACCCCGGCTGGGCGGCGCGTGTGGCGCCTTGGCGCGGTCGGCATGGAGAACTGCCATGGCTCACGCGCCCTTCGGAGCGGGCACGGGTGGCCGCTCGCCGGCCTTCAGCTCCTGCTGGAACAGCTCGTCGAGCCCGACGCAGTAGTCCTTGGGGCTGAGGTTGCCGGTGAGCACCTTTTCCATCTGCTCGTAGATGTAGGTGTCCGACTTCGGCGGCCAGAAGGTCCAGGTGGTGTAGCCGATGTGCTGCGCCTGGCTGAGCGAGAGGTACTGCCGCTTGATCCGGGGGTCGATGTCCGCGGGGAAGGCACTCTCGGGCATCGTGACGGGCGCGGGTGCGACGCCGGTGGAGGCCAGGTAGCCCAGCTGGCGGCTGGGATCGGTGAGGACGTAGTCGAGCCAGTTGGCGGCCTGGTCGGGGTGCTTGCAGTCCTTGCTGACGGAGTAGGCGGTGCCGATCGACAGAGGCTGTACCTGTGCGGGCACTCCGCTGTTCAGGGACGGCAGGGGCGCCCAGTCCCAGGTGGCGTCGTTGCCGGCCGCCTCGCCGAAGTACGGGCCGATCTCGCTGAACGTCCACGAGCCGTTGAAGAACAGGGCCGCCTCGCCGCCCGCCAGCTGCTCGTAGATGGTCGTGAACTTGTTGGTGAAGTAGCGGTCCGTGCTGCCGCCGAACCAGCCCTTGTCGAACCAGCTCTTGAGCAGGGCGATCGCGTCGACGAAGACGGGGTCGGACCACTTGCGCTTCCCGGTGAGCGCCTCGTAGAGGGCCTCGGGCCCGGCGAAGGTGTTCCAGACCCAGGTCACATGCCACTCGGTGGCCGGCTTCCACTCCGCGTTGCCCGCGCCGACGGGCACGATGCCCTTGTCCTTCGCGTCCTTGCACAGGTCTTCGAACTCGGCCCGGGTGGTCGGCGGCTTCCATCCGTGCTCGCTGAGCGTGGCCGGGTTGAAGTAGATGGACAGCGTTTCGAGGTTGGCGGGGAGCGAGTACAGCTTGCCGTCCACGCGCGCGGCGTCCAGGGCCCAGGGCAGGAAGGCGTCCTGCCAGCCGAGCTTGTCCACGTACTCGTCCAGCGGCAGCAGGTTGCCGTTGTTGACGTAGCCCAGTGTCTGTGCCGGACCGGTGGTGGTGATGAGGTCGGGGCCGCTGCCCGAGGCGACGGCGGTCTGGGTGAGCCGGTCGATGGTGTCGATCTGCTTGATCGTGAGGCGGACCTGAAGGGCGTCCGCACCGGTCGCGGTCTTGTTGTAGGCGTCGATGAAGTGCTGCTGGAAGTACTTCTCGATGTCCTTGCTCGCGAACGCGCCCCAGAAGTTGATCTGGTTGCCGGAGGAGCCGCTCCCCGATCCGCAGGCGGTCAGAGCCGTCGCACCGAGGGCGGCGGCGCCGCTGAGCTGCAAGAACCGGCGGCGTGAGAGATGGGCAGACATAGAAGCAGCCTCCGAATTCTGGTGTCCGCTGTGGTACGGGCGGGGCCGGTGGAAAGTCATCTGTTGGTCACCAGCCGCACGGTGCGCTCGGCGAGATCCGAGATACGGGAGCGGTCGAAGCCGCGGATCGCGCTGCGCGCGGTGTCGTGGAACGGCTCGACCCAGTGCGGCGGAATCCCCTGCGCGCCGCAGACGATTCCCGCGACGCTGCCGGCGGTGGCGCCGTTGGAGTCGGTGTCCCAGCCGCCCTGCACGGTGAGCCCGATGGTGGCGGTGAAGTCACCGTCCCCCCACAGGAGGCCGGCCGTGACGAGGGCCGCGTTGTTGACCGTGTGGACCCAGGAGTAGTGGCCGTAGCGGTCCCCGATGGCCGCGCGTGCTTCCTCCCAGGTGTCCCCAGCCGCGTACCGGTCGAGGACGAATCGGATGGCTTCGGCCAGGCGGCTGCCGGGCGGAATGCAGGTCAGGGACGCCTCGACGGCCTGCCGGGCGGTGCCGGTGAACGCGGCGGCCACGAGCGCGGCCGACCACATCTCCCCGTACACACCGTTGGCCGAGTGCGAGAGCGCCGCGTCGCGATAGGCGAGTTCGGCTGCCGCTCTCGGGTCGCCCGGGTGGACGTAGCCGAAGATGTCGGCGCGGATCTGGGCGCCTATCCACTCCCGGTAGGGGTTGTCGACCTGCCCAGCCTGGCTGGGGTCGTGCCCGATCGCCAGGTTGCGGTAGGCGACCCGCTCGGCGGTGAACGTCTGGGTGTACGGCAGCCGGTCGAGCCACTCCCTCGCCACGTCGGCGGTGGTGAAGCCCAGTCCGTACTCCTCGATGAGGTGCAGGCCGAGAATCGTGTAGTCGATGTCGTCGTCCCGGGCGCTCTCCGTGATACGGCCACGGGTGGTGTAGGGCCAGAACTCACGCAGCTCGAACCCCTCGGGCATGGGGTCGAGGACGGGGACGTAGTCGCGCAGCGGGTACGCGTCGGCCAGCTGGAGGTACGTGCGCAGATGGCCGGCCGTCCAGTGGTCGCCGCTCTCGACCGGCTTGCCGAGGTTGCAGCCGGCGCACCGGCCGAGCCAGGCGCCGAGCATCCGGTCACTCAGCTCGGCGCCGCCGACGGTGGTCACCGGAGCGGCGTCGGGGAGACTGGCGAGGATGGCCTCAAGGCCCTCGGGCTCCTCGTACGCCCAGCTCTCGTCGCGGCTTGTCGCGTACAGCTCGTCGAGGATCCCGCGGGCCGCCGCCGGGTCGTCGCCGTCGGCGGCTCGCTGCCCGGCTTCGGCGAGATCGCCCAGCGCGAAGCCGCTCTCCCGCCTCTGTGCCAGCTCCCAGCGCAGCAGTTCACGCGGATCGTGGGGCTGGTGGTCGTGGTGCACCGTTCACTGCTCCTGTCGGTTCATGTACAAGGGGTTCTCAGGGGTCGGGCTCTCAGGCCGACTCCCGGCGGACCAGGGCGTTGGCGATGACGAGTTCCCGCGCGGGTTCGGCTTCCTCCGCCGTGAGCTGCCGCAGGAGAGCCGCGCCGCAGGCGCGCCCCACCTCACGGGCCGGGTTCACCACCGTCGTCAGCGCGGGGGTGACCAGGAACGCGGCGTCGATGTCGTCGTAGCCGGTGACGGCCAGCTCCTCCGGTACCCGGAGGCCGAGCTTGCGGGCGGCATCGAGGACGCCGATCGCGATGAGGTCGTTGGCGCAGGCGATGGCATCCGGCCGCGCGTCCCTCGCCAGCAGGATCTCCGCCGCCTCCCGGCCCGCGTCCCGGGTGAAGCCGCCCCGGAGCACCAGGTCCTCGTCGATGACCCGGTCTGCCTCTGCCAGAGCCCGGCGGTAGCCGGTCTCACGGAGATCGCTGGGACCGGTGTGCCGGCGGCCACCGATGTAGGCGACGCGCTGCCGCCCTTGTTCGAGCAGATAGCGCACGGCCTGGGCCATGCCGCCCTCGTCATCGCTGCGGACCAGGTCGCCGAGATCGGCGTCGAAGTAGCCGCCGCCGAGCCGGACCACCGGCATGGTTCTGCGATGGTCCAGCAGGTCCTTGCGGGGCAGTTGGAAGGCGGCGATCACGGCGCCGTCCACGCTGCGTCCCGCCATGTCCCGCAGGAACGCCGCCTCCTGCTCGCGGACGCCGTCGGTGTTGCAGGCCACGACGCGGTAACCGACCGGCACCAGGACGTCGTCGAGGCCGCGCAGGACCATCGGATAGAACGGGTTGGTCAGGTCGGGGACCAGCAGACCGACGGTCATCGTGCGGCGGGTCCGCAGTCCCTGGGCAAGTGAGTTGGGCTGGTATCCCAGCTCCTCGATCACCGCGAGGACGCGGGCCCTGGTGCGCTCGGCGACCGGTCGGCGCCCTGACAGGACGTGAGACACCGTCGTGACGGAAACCCCGGCTCGTGCGGCGACCTCTGTCATCCCGACCTGCGGCACCCTGATCTCCTTACAAAACGTTTTGCGCTTCGTGGCCGAAACATTCGACCCCGCACACCACTGTTGTCAAGAGGTAAACCGCGCATTAATTGCCAATCTCAAGACGATCCAGCGAATTCGTGGCTGAGTCTTGACGTCGGGCCAGGCATCGGTTTGAGTTGGCGCGCAAATCGTCTTGCATGACCCCACGGGGAAGCTAGGCAAGGAAGAGGCCAGTGATTTCATCGTTCGAGCGTGTGTACGGCGCGCTCATCGGACAGGCGGTGGGTGACGCGCTCGGGGCTCCGACCGAGGGCCTCACCAGGGCGCAGATCATCGACCGGTACGGGTGGGTGTCCGACTTCGTCGACGACGACCCGGCCGGTACCGACGACACCGAGTACGCCGTGCTGACCGCACGGATACTGCTGGACCATGACGGACAGCCGACCCCGGCCCAGGTCGGCGACGCCTGGACCGACAACCTGGTCAACCAGGTGGGCGGCTTCTACGGCGGCGGGTTCAGCGAGATGACCGCGATCAACAACCTCCGCGCCGGGCTGGCGCCGCCCGTCACGGGAAGCGACAACCACGAGATGTGGAGCGACGGGGCCGCGATGCGGATCGCGCCCGTCGGCATCCTCTGCGCGGGCGATCCGGTCGCGGCCGCCGAGCTGGCCGCCATCGAGGCCCAGGTCTCCCACGCCAAGGACGGGATCTACTGCGCCCAGGTCATCGCCGCCGGTGTCGCGGCGGCACTCACCACCGACTCCTGGCAGGACGTCGTGGAGGCCGCGCTCGCCGCCGCACCCGCCGACTCCTGGACGGGGCGGACCATCCGGCGCGCGGTCGACATCGGCTCCGCGAACGATGATCTGCCGACCGCCCTGGACGAGCTGTACGCGCGGATCTCGATCTTCCACTACCCGTTCGCCGATGTGGGACCGGAGGCGACGGCCCTGGCCATGGGCGTCTTCGTCGCCGCCCGGGGCGAGTATGTTCCCGCGGTGCTCGGCGGCACCAACATCGGCCGTGACGCCGACACCATCGCCGCGATGGCCGGGTCCATGGCCGGCGCGCTCCACGGTTCGCAGGCCGTGCCCGAGCAGTGGCGGCAGCGGATCAACGTCGTGCGCGGTCACTGCATCGCCTCGACGGCGGACACCGACCTCGCCGACCTCGCCCGGACCCTGCACGCGACGCTGCTCGCCAGGAAGGCCAGCTCATGACTTCTCCCACCGCTCAGGACGCCGTCCAGGAAGGGTCCAGCGCCATGACCGCCCCCGCCGCTTCCGCCCCGGACCCGCGCGATCGCGCTCGCGGCGCCCTGCTGGGCCTGGCGATCGGCGACGCGGCCGGACTGCCCGCCCTCTACCACCGGGGCGCCCGCCTCGGCGAGCCCCGCCAGTGGCTGTGGCACTTCGGCGCCGAGGCCGACACCAACCAGGTGCTGCGCTTCCCCCTGCCGTTCACCCTGGGCCGCCCCGAGCCGCTGGAACTGGCCGGGACCGACGACACCGAGTTCGCCGTCGTCGCCGCGCACATCCTCCTCGGCTCCACCTACGACGCGACGAGCGAGGAACTCTTCGCCGGCTGGCGGCAGCAGGTGGTGGACCGGGCCGACGAGGTGTGGTCCGGGATCGCCGAGCGCTCGTCGATCGTCAATGCCCAGGCGGGCCTCGTACCCCCCGCCACCGGGAACGACAACCCGGCCTGCTTCGACGACAGCGCCGTGGCGCGCGCGGTACCGGTCGGCATCCGTCACGCCGGGCACCCCGACCAGGCGGCCCGGGTGGCCACCCGTCTCGCCGAGATCACCCACGCCGACGACGGTGTGTGGGCTGCGGCGGCGATGGCGGCCGGCATCTCCGCGGCGCTGTCCGGAGCGGACGCCGTCGAGGCGGTGGCCATCGGGGTCGCCCAGATCCCGCGGGACAGCTGGCTCTCCCGCCAGCTGACGCGCGCCCTCGACCTGGCCGCCGCGTCCGCCACTCCCCTGGACCTTGTCGCGGACCTCAACGACCAGGTGGCCAACGCCTCTTACAGCTTCGGCACCGTCGCACCGGAGACGCTCGCCTCCGCCTTCGCGATCACCCTGTCGACCGGTGGGAACCCGGTCACCGCGCTTCCGCTGGCCGGCATGGTCGCCAAGCAGAGCGACAGCATGCCCGCGATGGTGGGCGCCCTCGCCGGCGCTCTCCACGGCGCCCACACCCTGCCGGTGCGCTGGCGCGAGAAGGTCGACCAGGTACGCGGCCACTGCCTTCCGCACCTGGCCGGCACCTCACTCATCACCCTCGCCGACGACCTCGTCTCGGCACGAGAGGGGGACGAGCCCGGCGCTGTGCAGCACGGTGCCGGCAACGCCATTCGCCGGCTCTGACGTGCTGCCTGGCCCGAGGTCCGGGGACTCCGGCTGGTTCTTCCGACCCTTCCGGGGTCCCAGATCATCGAGGTGCCCTGCGTCTCGTGTCCGGGCCACGGCGCGATGACGGAGAGGGGTGCCGGCGACTGGTGGTGCGTGAGCGGCCTCGCCTGCCTCGCCTGCCTCGCAGGCCGGGGCGTGGGCCCGTAGCGGGGTCATGATCGGGGGCTGTCCGCCGTACCGCTCGTGTCCAGTCGAGGCGACCGGTGACCGCGCCGGGTCTGTGGAGACCCGCCGGTCCGCGGCCTCGGCGAGCAACTGGCGGCTCTCCGTCGGCAGCGGCGCGGAGCAGCGTGAACTGGCGGATCTTCCGCTCCCGGCCGAGGACAGTCAAGGTCGCAGCCGTACCCGAGTCTGCCCAGTGGGCCGGGCTCGGGCACGGGCCACTGAGCCGGGCACAGGCACAGCCCCGTAGGCCGGGCACAAGCACGGACCGGTGGGCCCGAAGCGTGACGCCGCCCGCCGGTTTGACCTCAAGGCAGGTTGAGGTACGAGGCTGGGGTCATGGACACATGGCCCTCCGCCATCACGGGCACCCCCCTCCCGGCCCCGAACGCCGATGCCGGCGCCTCGGCACTCCGCTCCGGCCCCCGCCCCACGGACCACCGCTCCGACCGATGGTCCGGCGATCTCCTCGATGTCGACGCCTACCTGGAGCGGATCGCGTACAGCGGCCCGCGCGAGCCCACCCTGGCGGTCCTCCGGGACCTCCAGCGTGCCCACACCACCGGCATCCCCTTCGAGAACGTCCACGCGGTGCTCGGCCGCCCCCTCCCGCTGGACCTGCCCTCGATCGAGGCCCGCCTCGTCCACGGCCGGCGCGGCGGCTACTGCTTCGAGCACGTCCTCCTCTTCGCCGCCGCCGTGGAACGCCTCGGTTTCCATGTCACCGGCCTGACCGGCCGGATCAGCCTGGGCGCACCGAAGGTGCTTCCCCCCACCCACGCGTTGCTCGCGGTGATCACCCGTGACGACGACCGTACGTGGCTGTGCGATGTCGGTTACGGCGCCGGGCCGATGGGGCCGATCGAGCTGAGGGACGGGGCCCATGTCGAGTACGACGGTTGGCGGCATCGCCTGGAGCGCCGTCCCAGCACCCATGGCATCGGCCAATGGTGGATGTACCAGAGCGCTCCGGGCACGGGGGGCGACCCGGGCGAGGGCCACGGAAGGGCGTCGGCCGACTGGATCGACCGCCACACCTTCACCCTCACGGCCCAGTACCCGATCGACTACGTGGTCGGCAGCCACTTCGTGGGCAGCCATCCGCGCTCCCCGTTCGTCAGCCGCCTCTTCGTGCAGCGCCTGACCCCGACGGCCCACTACGGTCTTGACGACCTCACGCTCGTCACGACCCTCCCCGACGGCACGAGCACCCTCGAACGTATCCCCTCGAAAGCCCTCGACGAGACGCTGCGCGGCGTGTTCGGGATCGCCCTCAGCGAGGAGGAGACCCGCGGGATCGTCGCTGCGGGCTGACCTTGGGCGGACCGCGGAATGTGGTGGCGGGTGGCCGGTGCCGCCCGGGCACGCTGAGGTCGGGTGCGTCGAATGCGGCGCTCGGGCAGCCGGTGTCGTTTGACCTTGTCACCGTGTCAAGGTCTTCACTGCTGCCAAGGAGGTGGTCGCGATGACCATGACGAGACAGGACGTGGAGGCGGAACGGGTGCTCCAGGGTCTGGAGGACGGTCGTCCGTCGGTGCGGCTGCGGGCTGCCCTGGCGGCCGGTACGGTGCCTGACCCGCGCTTTGTCGACAAGCTCGTCGAGCGATGCGCGAGCGAGCCCGAATTCTTCGTCCGCGACATGCTGACCTGGGCGCTCACCCGTCAGCCGGTGTCACTGACGCTGCACGAGCTGCTCCGCGAAGTCCGCTCGGAGCGTGCGCAGGCACGCAGTCAGGCGCTGCACACACTGTCCAAGATCGGGGACGGCCGGGCGTGGCCCGCGATCACCCGGGCGTTGCTGTCCGACCCCGACGACGAGGTGGCCAGAAGCGCCTGGCGGGCGGCGGTCGTACTTGTACCGGAGGGCGAGGAGACCGCCTTGGCCACGGTGTTGGCGACGCAGCTCGGGCGCGGTGAGCAGGAGACGCAGCTCAGTCTCAGCCAGGCGCTGGTCGCACTGGGTGAGGTGATCGGGCCGGCCCTGCATGCCGCGACAACGGCCGCCGACCCCCGCGTACGGGCGCACGCGCTCGCGACACAACGGCTGCTGCGCGACCCGGACGCCGGATTCGCGTGGGCGATCGAGGAGGCCAAGCGCGTCGTGGCCCTCACCGGCGCCCCGCAGACGGACGATGGCAGCCGTGCTGATCGGTGAGGTGTCGAAACGGTCCGGGGTCAGTGCCCGCATGCTCCGGCACTACGAATCGCTCGGCCTGGTGCGGCCTTCGGGCCGTACGGGCTCCGGCTATCGGGAGTACTCGGCGCAGGACATCCGGCGGATCTTCCACATCGAGAGCCTGCGGTCGCTGGGGTTGTCGCTGCGTGAGATCGGGCGGGCGCTGGACGATCCCGGTTTCACGCCCTCGGCACTCGTCGACGACCTCATCCGTCAGACGCGCGAGCGCATCGCGGCCGAGACCGAGCTGCTCACGCGGCTGCGCCGGATCGATGCCGCGGATCCCACCGGCTGGGAGGACGTCCTCCAGGTCGTTGCGCTTCTCCAGGCGCTGGGGTCGCAGAGCGCCGACGCCCGCCAGCGCGCGGCGCTCTCCTCGGTCGACAGGGTTCCGGTGGAGGCCCTGGTCGAGGCGGCGCTCGGCGAGACGGAGCCGAATGTCGCCGGTGCTCTTCGCTGGGCGCTGGCGCGGTCGGGTGACGACGCCCCGGCGCTGCTGGCGAACGGCCTCGGCTCACCGGTGGCCGCGGTGCGCGGACGCGCCGTGCAGGCCCTCGCCGAGATGCCCCATGGTGCGGCGACCGCGCACCTGCGGGACGCTCTCACGGACCCCGACGTCGGGGTCCGTGGGCATGCGGCGCTGGCGCTCGGGACACGTGGGGTGGCCGAAGCGGTCCCGACGCTCATCGACATGATCGTGGCGGGCCGCAACGACACCGACGCGGCCGACGCGCTGAGCGAGCTGGCCGGGGGTACCGCGAAGGCCGATCAGATCGCGGGCAGGCTCGTCGACCGCCTGGCCGACGGCACCATGGAGGCACCCGCGCGTCGACGCCTGACCCAGGCGCTGGCGGGCCTTCCGGGGGAGACGGCGTCACATGCCCTCGTGAAACTGTCGGATGACGAGGACCGGGCCGTCGCACTGACCGCCGCGTACCTTCTCCAGCTCCGCGACACAGGGTGACATGCTCTCCCTGGGAGCCGGGGATGGCGTTGACGCTGTCCGGATCGGGCTCGGGAACACACATTGGACTTCAGCCGTCCCGCCCGGGATCGAAGACGAGTTGCTCGGCGCGTACCTGGCCGCTCTGGCCAAGGTGGAGGACGGAAGCGAAGAGATCGATCGGGGTGACGGTCATGGGGGTACGTCCGTTCTGCGGTCGTCAGGCTCGAACGGATCGGCAACACCCTGGACATCGAACGTCGGAGAAACCCCTTGCGGGAATACCCCCCGGGGGTATGCTGTTCCTTGAACACGGACAGCGTCGGCAGGCGCATCACACGGGTGGAGAGCACCATGAAGAACAATTCCGGCCACGACATGACCAGCCACAGCGGCCACGGCGGAGCCCGGCCGGGCGGGCTGTCGGTTTCCGAGGGCGGGTACACCCTCCAGTTCGACTCGACGATCCTGTCCACCGGGGTGCAGACCGTCACCTTCCGGGTGATCGGTCCCGACGGACAGCCCGTGACCGAGTTCACGCCCGAGCACGAGAAGGAACTGCACCTCATCGCCGTCCGGCGCGACACTGCCGGATTCCAGCACGTACACCCGGTGATGGACCGCAAGGGCACCTGGAGCGTCGAACTGGCCCTGGAACCGGGAGACTGGAGGTTCTTCGCGGACATCCACCCGGCCGGCCACGACGGGGCCATGACCCTGGGGATCGACGCCTCGGTCGCCGGACAGTACGACCCCCGGCCGCTTCCCGGGGAAACCCGCACCGCTCATGTCGGCGCCTACACCGTCACCCTCGACGGCGAACTCACGCCCGGCGAGGCGAGCGACCTGACGCTCACCGTCAGCCGGGACGGACGGCCCGTCACCGACCTACAGCCCTACCTGGGCGCGTACGGGCACCTGGTGGCGCTGCGGGTCGGTGACCTGGGCTATCTCCATGTCCACCCGGAAGGCGCGCCCGATGACGGCACCACCGAGCCGGGGCCCGAGATCACCTTCATGGCCACCGCGCCGTCGGGCGGCACCTACCGCCTCTACCTGGACTTCCGGCACGCGGACGGCGTCCGGACAGCCGAGTTCACCGTGCCTGCCACCGCGGCCTCTTCCCGCTCGGGCGCGGCGCCCCAGGCCGCGCCCGCGCACACGGACCACCGCCACGGGCACCACACGCACCACGCAGATCACGCGCACCGCTGAGCGGCAAGGGCCGGGCCACAGGCGCTCAACGAGCCGAGTACCCGCGGCCGGCCCCGCACTCCCCCGGCCCGTTCGCCCCACCCCCGCCGGAAGGACCGTCATGCCCCGTCTGACCCGACTCACGCCCGACACCGCGGTCGGCGCCTCGCGCGACCTCCTCGCCGAACTGGTGTCCCGCCACGGCCAACTCGGCGACATGGTCTCCACCATGGCCCACTCGCCCGCCGTGCTGGGCGGCTACCTACAGCTCAGCCGGGCCATGGGCCGCGCCAAGCTCAACCGCGCGACGAGCGAACGGATCTCGATCGCCATCCAGGCCCTACAGGGCTGCGGACTCTGTCTCGACGCCCACGTCAGCGCCGCCCGCGCCATGGGAGTGGACGGGGAGGAGATCGAGCGGGCCCGCGCGGGCACCTCGGCCGATCCCGCGACCGCGGCGATCATCGCCCTCGCCCTCCAGATCTACCGCGAGCCGACGTCGATCACCGACGAACAGGTCACCGCGCTGCGCGAGCACGGCCACAGCGACCGCGCGATAGCCGACGTGGTGGGCGTCGTCGCGCTCAACATCCTCACCGGCTCGTTCAATCTGCTCGCCGGGCTCACACCGGGGAGCGACACCGATGCGTAGCACCACACCGGCCCCCCGCCACGGGGCACGACCCTCGTCCCAGGGCCGTGCCCCGCCGCATGGACACGGAAGGAACACGCCATGCGACTGTTCGCCATCCGCGACTACCGCTACCTGTTCAGCGCCCAGATCATCGCCCTGTTCGGTACCGGGCTGACGACAGTGGCCCTCGGACTGCTCGCCTACGACCTCGCCGGGCCGCGCGCCGGCACTGTTCTCGGCACCGCACTGACCGTCAAGATGGTCATGTACGTGGTCATCGCGCCCCTGGCCGCCGCGTACGTCACCCGCTTCCCCCGAAGAACCCTCCTCGTCCTCCTCGACACAGTGCGCGCCGCGGTGGTCCTGGCCCTGCCGCTCGTCACCGAGATATGGCACATCTACGTCCTGATCGGCCTGCTCCAAGCCGCGTCCGCCGCGTTCACGCCGACGTTCCAGGCCGTCATCCCCGACATCGTCACCGACGAGTCCGACTACACCCGGGCCCTGTCCGCCTCCCAGGTCGCCGCCACCATGGAGACCCTGCTCAGCCCCGTACTGGCAGCGGCCGCCCTGGCGTTCATCAGCTTCGACCGGCTGTTCCTGGGCACCTCCGCCGGATTTCTGCTCTCCGCCCTGCTCATCCTGCCCACGCGCATCCCCGACGCCCGTCCCGGTGCCCACACCCGGGCATGGGACAAGGCGGCGGCGGGGATCAGGACATTCGTCAGGACACCGCGGCTGCGCGGCGTCATGGCGCTCAACCTCGTGGTCGCGGCAGCGGGATCGATCGTCGTCGTCAACACCGTCAACTACGTCCGTGACGAACTCGGCGGCTCGCGGTCGGACGTCGCGTGGATGCTGGCCGCCTCCGGCGGCGGAACCCTCCTGGCCGCCCTCGCGCTGCCCCGCGTACTCGACCGGATCGCCGCCCGCACCGTCATGACGACCGGCGCCGCGGTCCTCACCGTCGCCACGATCGCCGTCGTCGCCTTCTCCGCGGCCGACCTGGCCACCTGGACCGGTACGGCGCTCGTCTGGACCGTGATCGGCACCGGCATGGCGCTGATCATCACGCCGACCGGCACCATCCTGCGCGCCTCGGTCGCGCCTCCCGAGATCCCCGGGGCCTTCGCGGCCCAGTTCTCCCTGTCCCACCTGGCCTGGCTGATCACCTACCCCATCGCGGGCCGGCTCGGCACGAACGCCGGCTTCACCCTCACCTGGTCCGTCCTCGCGGTCCTCGCCGCGGCGGGCACCACCGGCGCCCTCCTCCTGTGGCCACGCCACGACGGGCCACCAGCCGCAACCGAACCGGCGACGCGCCTCCGCCCCGCGCCCCGGACGGACAGGTCCACCCTGACCAAGGCGGCTTGAGAAGCTCCCCCCACTCTCCGCCGACACCGCCCGACCAGGTTTAGCAACCAAGGTTGCTTCGGCTCGATTAGTCAACTACGGTTGCTTACATGTCCAGCAAGGATCCCGCGGACGCCCTCGCGGCCGTCGCCGCCCTGCGCCGCCTCGCCGATCAGCTCGAAGACGCCGCCGTCGAACAGGCGATGCGGTCCGGCTGGGGCTGGCCGCAGGTCGCCGAGGCACTCGGCATCACGCGCCAAGCGGTCTACAAGAAGCACGCCAAGCGGCTCATCGCCGCCGGAGTCACCTTGAGGAGGCGGGGATGAGCCGGTTCGACACATACCTCCAGTCGGTCATGGACCGGGCCGAGGCCGAGGCCAGGGAGGACAGTTCGGCGACCATCGACGCCCACCATCTGCTGCTGGCGGTGGCGGCCGGGGACGGCACCGACGCACAGCGCGTGCTCCACGCGGCCGGCCTGGACCACGTAGCCCTCAAGGACGCCCTGCGTCGGGAGTTCGCCCACAGCCTGGCCGCGGCCGGGGTGTCGCTCGGTGACTTCGACCTGCCGCGGGCCACCCAGGATCCCGCACGCCACCCCCGGCTGGGCGCCTCGTCCAAGCTCGCCATGGAGCGGATGGCCGCCGCGCACCGCAAGAAGGACCTGCGCTCCGGCCACCTGCTGCTCGGAGTCCTCCAGGCGGAGGTCGGCACGGTCCCGCGCACCCTCGCCCTCGCGGGCGTGGACCGGGCCGAGTTGATCGCACGGGTACGGAGTGAGCTGTGACCCCGGCCGCCCTGAGCGTCGAGGGGCTGCGTATGCGGTACGGCAGCACCGACGTCCTGCACGATGTGACCTTCCGGGTACAGCCGGGCGAGGTGGTGGCGCTCCTAGGGCCGAACGGCGCGGGCAAGACCACCACGATCGAGATCCTGGAGGGCTTCCGCACACCCTCGGCCGGTCGTGTGCGGGTGCTCGGCACCGACCCGGCACACGCCGACGAGCGGTGGCGCGCCAGGGTCGGCGTCATGCTCCAGTCCTGGCGCGACCACGGCAAGTGGCGGGTCCGTGAACTCCTCGCCCACCAGGTCTCCTACTACGCCTGCTGCGCGCGTACCCCGTGGGAGCCGGACGAACTCGTCGACGCGGTCGGCCTGACCGCCCAGGCGGCGCAGAAGATCAGAACCCTGTCGGGCGGCCAGCGGCGCCGCCTGGATGTGGCGCTCGGCATCGTGGGCCGCCCCGACGTGCTGTTCCTCGACGAACCCACGACCGGCTTCGACCCTGAGGCCAGGCGTGAGTTCCACGAGTTGGTGCGCCGACTGGACACCACGGTCCTGCTGACCACCCACGATCTGGACGAGGCGGAGAAGCTCGCCGACCGGATCGTGATCCTCGGCCACGGGCGGATCATCGCCGACGGCACGCCGCACGAACTGGCCCGGCAGATCGCCGGTGAGGACCGCGTGCGGTGGCGGCATGGCCAGCAGCATCACTCCCGGTCCACGCCGCGCTCGACCGAGTTCGTACGCACGCTCCTCCAGCGGCACGGCGAGGAGATCAGCGAACTCGAAGTCCACCGGGCCTCGCTGGAGCAGACGTATCTCGCGCTGGTGCACGAAGCGGAGCACGCGGCGGAGGCCTCATGACGACCTGTGCGCTGCGCATCGGCCTGACGCGTGGCCTGATCGAGCTGCGGCAGTCGTTCACCAACGGCGCGGAGCTGTTCAGCCACCTGCTCTGGCCCCTTCTGACGCTGGGCGCCCTGTGGTTCCTGCGCGACGCGGAGTTCGGGAGCACAGGGCTGCTGCTCGGCACCCTCGCGCTGCCGGGCATCCTGGGCATGAACGCCTCGTTCGGCATGGTCAGCATGAGCCAGTTGCTCACCGCGGACCGCGAGGACGGCACCCTGCTGCGCGCCAAGGCCACCCCCCACGGCATGACCGGCTACCTCGTCGGCAAGGTCCTCTCGGTCTCCGGCGGACTGCTGGCCGACCTGGCGATTCTCCTGGTCCCCGCGCTGTTCCTCATCGACGGACTCGACCTCGGCGCGGAGGCCTGGCTGGGACTCGCCGGGGTCGTGCTGCTCGGCATGGTCGCCACCCTGCCGATCGGCGCCATTCTCGGCTCGGTGTTCACCAGCGCACGCGCACAGGGGCTGATCCAGCTGCCCGTCCTCGGGATGATCGCCATCTCGGGCATCTTCTACCCCGTCACCGCGCTGCCGGAGTGGCTCCAGTGGATCGCCCAGGTGTTCCCGCTCTACTGGCTCGGCCTGGGCATGCGCTCCGCACTGCTGCCGTACGACGCCATGGCCGTCGAGATCGGGGAGTCGTGGCGGCACCTGGAGATGGTCGGCGTACTGGGCGCCTGGGCAGTCTTCGGCCTGCTCGTGGCACCGGTCGTACTGCGCAGGATGGCGCGCAGGGAATCCGGCTCCCGCATCGCCGCGCGCCGCGAACGGGCCCTTCAGAAGATCGGGTGAGACCAGGGTCAGCCGGAGAAACGCTGGCCACCCGGCTACGGCACGGAGTCCGCTGGAGGGGTGAGCTGCTCCAGAGCACCCCGCATGTCCCGGTTGAACCAGGCTTCCGCGCCTCGGCCGTACGCCTGCCGGGCCGGACCGTACGGCGTCGGCCCGTACCGTCGCCCGAGAAGGCGAGGTGCCGCGTATCGGCCGTACGAAAGCCTCGCGGCCGAGAGCGGGGGGAACTCCGGTCACCCCCGTGTGGTTTCGAGGAGTGCGGCGAGCCGCAGCAGCCAGGCGTCCTCGTGGGGACCGGCGATCAGCTGGAGGCCGACGGGCAGGCCGTCCACCTGCCCCGCGGGCAGCGACACGGCGGGAAAGCCGGTGCTGTTGGCGGCGGCGGTGAAGTGGTCGCCGATGTCGGGCCAGCGCAGTGTCCGCCCGTCGGGCAGCGGAATCGCGGTGGCGCCGATCGGCGGGGCGGTGACGGCGACGGTGGGGGTGGCGATCACATCGACCGAGCGGAGCGCGGTGCGCAGTTCACTCGCGATCCGTAGCCGCTGCCGGTGCGCGGCGCGTACCTCGTCGGGGGTCAGGCGTGCTCCTGCCGAGATGAGCGCGCGAGCGCGCGGATCGGTGGAGTCGTCCGTGACCGGGGGCCGCAGCGTGATCGCCGCCTCCGCGGCGAGTACGGCGACATTGGTGATCACCGAGGTGCGGGTGGTCAGCGGCAGCTCCAGGGGTACGACCTCGATCGAGTCGGGCAGCGCGGCGAGGGCGGTACGGCAGACCTCGTTCACCGCGGGGTCGGCGGGGGCGGTCCAGTCGACGGGCCAGCCGACCCGGACCCGGCGCCGTACCGGGGAAGGGACGGTGGGGAGGCCCGGGGTGGCCATCGCGAGGACGGTCGCCAGGGCCGTGGCGATGTCCGCGGTGATGACACCGACATGGTCGAGGGAGGGGGACAGCGGCACACAGCCGTCGCACGGGAGCAGATCGTACGTCGGCTTGAATCCGACGACTCCGCACAGCGCGGCCGGGATCCGTACCGAACCGCCGGTGTCGCTGCCGAGAGCCGCCGCCACGAAACCGGCGGCGACGGCGACGGCGGAACCGGACGAGGAGCCGCCCGCGATCCGGGTGTCGTCCCGGGGGTTGCGGGTCTCGGGCCGGTGCGGATTGCCGTCCAGGCAGACGGCGAGTTCGGTCATCGCGCACCCGGCCACCAGCCGCGCACCGGCCGACCGCAGCCGGGCCACCACCGCCGCGTCCCGGTCGGCGGGCGGGTGCGTCGCCGCTCGCCCCGCGCGGGTCGGGCGGCCCTGGACGTCGAAGTTCTCCTTGACGCCGATGGCCAGCCCGGACAGCGGACCGTCCGGGGTGAAGTCCGCGTGCCAGTCCGTCCAGGTGAGGGCGCCGAGACGGGCGTCGAGGCGGGCGGCTCGCGCCGGATCGACAGTGGCGCGGGGCGCGTCCGGCGCGATGCCGGGGAGTGCGGGCGGAATGGTCGGTGCGGGCAGCGTGGGCAGCTCCAGGCGGGGGACGGCGGCCGGGGCCGTGGGGGCGCGGAGCTCGGAACGGGGCAGCTCGGCCAGGCCGGTGCGCAGCGCGTCGAGTTCGGCGCGGGCGGCGTCGTCCAGGGGCAGTGGTCGGCTGGTCATCGGGGGCTCCTTGTCCTGCACGGGGACTGCTGGTCATCGCTCGCTTGCTGTTCGTGGACGGGGATCGCGGTCACCGCCCGCGTCCTGTTCGTCGCCGGGAGCTGCTGGTCATCGCCCGCCTCCCGTTCGTCGCCGAGGTCCGCCGATCACCGCCCGCCTCCTGCCCATCGCCGAGGACCGCCGGTCACTACCCACCTCCCGCCCATCGTCGGGGGCCCTCCGCCCGCAGGGCCGGTCCCCGGCCGACCGCTGTCCCGCAGGGGGATGGTTCCGGCCCCCTGCCACACAGCCGTCATCGGTTGCCCGCCGTCCAGCGGGTGACCCCGCCCACCACCGTCTCCCGTACGCCGATCTCAGCCAGGCCGTTCGGGTCCGCCGTGAGCGGGTCGTCCTCCAGTACCACGAAGTCGGCCAGCCGTCCGGGGGTCAGGCTGCCCTTGAGCTGCGCCTCCCCCGCGACCGTCGCCGATCCCACCGTCTGGATCCACAGTGCTTCCGCGGCCGTGATCCGCTGGTTCCCGCCGAGCACCACGTTGTCGGGGGAGGTACGGGTGACCATGTCCCGCAGGGCGATCAGCGGTTCGTAGGGGGCAGCGCTGTGGTCGGAGGCACCGGCGACCGGGATCGCGTGGTCCAGCAGCGTCCGGTGCGGGAACATCCGGTGCAGCCGTTCGGACCCGTACCACTGGAGCAGTTTGGTGCCATGGGCGGTGAGATACGAGCCGAAGGGGACCGCGGCCAGCCCGGCAGCCTTGATCCGGGCCGCCAGGCCGGGGCCGAGGACCGTGCAGTGCTCGATGCGGTGGACGAGCCCGGGGCGTGGGCAGGCCGCCTGGACCGACTCCACGATGTCGAGGAGCACTCCGATCGCCCGGTCGCCGTTGGCGTGGACGGCCATCACGCTCCCGGCCCGGTGGACCCGCTCGAAGAGCGCGTACAGTTCGGCGGTCGGCGTCACCTGCTCGCCGTGATCGGGCGGGTCGGAGTCGCTGAAGGGCTGCTCCAGCAGACAGGAGTGCCCGGCCACCGCCCCGTCGACGAACGCCTTGAACCCGCCGACGCGCAGCCAGGAGTCACCGAGGCCGCTGCCGACGCCGAGCGCGAGGAAGCCATCCGCATGGTTGGCGTCGATGAGGGCGTTCACCCGGACCGTCAGCTTTCCCCGGCGGCGGGCCTCCTGATAGCGGCCGAGCTGCCCTGGGGAGACCAGGGCGTCGCCGACCGAGGTGATGCCCGCCGCGTGGTACCGCGCGGTGAGCCGCTCGACACCCGCGATCCAGCCGTCCGTCGACGGTCTGTCCACGATCGCCTCGTCGCTCCACAGCAGCCGGAACAGCTCCGGTCCGTGCACCCGGCCGTCGGGCACCCGCGCCGGGTCGAGGCCCGCGAGCCGCAGGGCCGGGGAGTTCAGTACGGCGCTGTGGTCGGAGACATGCGTCACCAGAACGGGTGCGCCGCCGCCCAGGGCGTCCAGCTCGCCTCGGGTGAGCGCGCCGGGCGTGGTGCGGGTCTCGTCGTAGCGGTGGGCGCGGACCCACTGCCCGGGAGCCGCCGCCCCGATCCGGGCCGCCAGCGCGGCCAGTACCGCCGCCCGGTCGCCGAACTCCGCTGCCCCCAGATCGAGATGGTCGAGTCCGTCGGCCAGATCGCCGAGGTGCTGGTGGGCGTCGTTGAAGCCGGGGACGATCACTGCGGGTCCATGGTCGATGTGCTCGGCCCCGGGAAAGCGCGACCGCAGCTCCGCCGTCGTGCCGGTGGCTACGATCCACTCGCCGAGGAGCGCCAGCGCGGTGACGTCCCGGCCCGTCCCGGCCGTGCCGGGGGCACCGGCCATGGTGTGGACGCGGTGGGCGCTGACGATCCGTACGGGCTCCGCCGGCCCTGCGGATACCGGTGGAGGGGGCGGTGTGGGCGGCGCGTTCACGCGGGGCCGATCCAGGCCATCAGCGGAGTGCAGTTCTTGTTGTTCGTCGGCCAGTTGTCCACGGAGCACGAGGTGAGGACGACCACGGCCGGGCGCAGCATCCGCAGGGTGACCGAATCACCGGCCTTGGACGCGGCGGTCAGCACGTTGAGGGTGCCGTCCGGTTCCGGAGCCGAGTTCTGGAAGAAGTTCACCGGATCGGGCACCACCGGCAGGGTGACCCCGGCCGAGGCCGCCGCCGCGAGGAAGTTGTCATGGCAGTTCGGATGGCCGAAGAGCCCATCGCTCTCGTACAGCCAGCGGTTGCACGGCGGGAAGAGCATGTCGTGCCTGCCGGGCGAGTCATCGGCGGTGAACTCGGCCATGGGCTCGCCGAACTGATCGGTGAACGACTCCCCCACCCGGGGGAACATCCGCTCCAGCCGGTCCCTGGTGTGGCTGGTGGACAACCAGCGGCCGTGGTCAGCGGCGTCGATCACCCACAGATCACCGACCTGATGCCCCTCCACATCGGTGATCTTCACGAGCTCGCCCGGGGCGACGGTGAACGCGCGTCCCTGCTGCGGCGGAACCTCCACCGATCGTGCGGTCTCTTTCATTGCTGCTCCCCATCTCTTGATCTGTGTCGCTCGTCGCATTTCGCTTGTCGCTCATCGCTTGATCGGGACTTCTTGATCGAACCAGCCGAAGAGCAGGCCCGCCGGGCTTGCCGGGCGGTCGTCAGCCGGAGGTCAGCAGATGGTGGGCCACCCCGTCCCGGTCGAGATCCACCAGCACCCCGCGCAGGATGCCGTCGGAGTACTCACTGCCCGGGTTGACCGCGAGAGTGCGGCCCAGTCGTACATAGCCCCGGCTCTCAAGGGCCCTGCCGTGCAGTGACAGGACCGGCTGGTACCGCTCGACGATCTCGCGTACGGCGGTGCTGCCCGACGGTGCCACGATCTCCTGGCCCGCCTCGGTCCTCGGCCGCAGCTCCTCGTCCAGGACCACGGTGGCGTCGAGTTCGGAGTCGTACGGCGGACAGTGGGTGTGCAGGACGAGCTGGGCGCCGGAGCGGTCCACTGTGTCCAGCGCGGTGGCCAGCCGTTGTGCCAGCTCTTCCTCCGGCAGGTCCCGCTCGCACTGCCACGGTGTCGCGTTGGAGTAGCCGACGCCGACCAGCACCCTGCGCTCGTCCAGCTCCACGGCCCGGCCCTCGGTGAGCAGGGCCGCCGGGGAGGCGTCGATGAGCGCGTCCAGCGTGATGGGATCGTCGTTGCCGCAGCAGACGAGCAGCCGTACCCGGTCCTCCGGCAGCCGGTCGGCGGCCAGTTCCAGCCAGCGCCGCAGCCGGTCCGTGGCCAGCCGGTGGAACACGGCGTCGACGGCGGCCGGGTCGTCGTCCAGCGCGGCCAGTTCGTCCTGGTCGGTGCGGAAGGTGTACACGCCGATGTCCGCCGCCCGCTTCTCGAACCGGGCGACCTCCCGGTCGGTCCGCAGCTCGGCCGTGGTCCCGTCGAGCACCGCGTGCCACACCCCCGTCCGGTGCCGTACGACCGGCGCCATCCGGGTGCCGGTGAGGTTGCCGCCGAGAACCAGTACCTGTGCGTCGTAGGCCGAGGCCGCGCTCAGGAACTTGGTGAAGCAGCGGTCCGCGGCGCGCAGATCCGTCGCGAAGTAGAGCCTGGTCCCTGTCATGCCGGTCCCGCCGGTCTTGCCAGGGTCGTCGGTGTCGTCGGTATCGGGGGTGGGTTCATTCTCCGGTCAGCTCCTTGAACGCGGCGTCGAAGGGCAGGCCCCGGGCCAGGTGGATGCGTCGGGCAACGCCGAAGATGACGAGGCCGGCCACCCAGAACCCGGCGAAGAAGAGCAGGCCCGCGGTGCCGTTGGCGTCGAACGCGTCATTGGTGAGGAACGCGTACACCATCGCGGCGAGCATCAGCGAGGACGCCGCTCCGGCGATCACGATGAGCGGGATGCCGAGGACCCGGATGTCGGCGGCGGAGCCCCGGAACAGCCGGGGCCGCAGATAGGGGAAGGCGACAGCGGCCACCGAGACCGTCAGGAAGGTGGCGATGAAACCGAGGGTGGCCCCCGCCAGGAAGGTCACATCGCCGTCGAAGGTGTAGTACACCAGCGCCAGCACGGAACAGACCGCGAACAGCACCAGCGCGTTGACCGGTGTACGGCGGCGGCTGCTCACCGACGCCAGGCCCTGCGGCACGATCCGGTCGAACGACCAGGCCGAGAAGCAGCGGCTCATGGTGGCCGTCCCGAAGATCAGATTCCCGGTGATGAGACAGAGGAAGGAGACATTGACGACCGTGGAGAACAGCCATCCGGGGTGGGTGAGGACCGCCAGATAGGAGAAGTCGGGGGTCGACTCCAGCGGATAGCGCTCCGGCGCCGTCGAGGAGAGATAGTTCGCCGCGGCGAGGAAGTCGGTGCTCCAGACCCGGGTGGCGATCAGCGCCATGACGAGGATGACCGCGCCGCCGATGAGCGCCGACCCGTAGACGGCCTTGGGCACGGTCCGCCGTACGTTCTGGACCTCGCCGGTGGTGTACGTGGAGCACATCACGAACATCGTGGCCAGACTGATCAGTGCGACGGCCTGCACGGTGGGCGCGAACCCCTCCGGGCGGGACTCGAATCCGGCCTGCCGGGCGGATTCGATGATGCCGGTGTACGACGCCTGCTGGTCGACCGAGGCGACGAAGGTGTCATGACCGGCGAACGCCAGCACCGCCAGGGTGATCAGCAGCAGCACCGACCCGGCGTAGAACGCGCCCTTCATCAGGCGCATGGCGAACCGGGTGCCGACGATCACCGGGACCGTGGTGAGAGCGATGAGGGCCACGCCGACGAGCAGGACGACCCCCTTGTGCGCCATCGCGTCGACCCCCGCCGACCAGCCCAGCGAGGCGAAGAAGCCGGAGAGGTAGACGGTCGCGAACTGGTTCACCAGCAGGCCACCGAAGAGGATGTTCCACCCGATGAAGCTGAAGTTCGCGGCGAAGCCGATCGACGGATGGAAGACCCGGGAGACGTAGAGGTACTCGCCGCCCGAACGCGGCAGCGCGAGGGCGAACAGGACATAGACCGTGGCCAGCGCCAGTGCGGGCAGCATGGCCAGCAGGACGGCCAGCGGCAGGTTGGCGCCGGGGAAGGTGAAGGGCACCACGACGAGCGTGGCGACGGCGGCCACGAAGTTCACGAGCAGGATGTTCCCGATGATGGCGTCGGCACCGGAGATCTGCCGTACCACCCCCGTGGAACGCCGGACGAAACCCTGGTGGGTGCCTCGCACCCCGGGCGCGGTGGCCCAGCGGGACGAGACGGGAGCCGACGAGGCCCGGTCCGACGTGGCTCGATCGCGCCTTGCGGCGGTTCTCTCGCTAGTCATGAGCGCAGACGCTAGATTGCTCAACGATCCATGTCAATGGAATCGGAAAACTGACTAGAGGAGCAGACAAACCGCCCCTTAAGGCCGCCTATCCGCACGACCGAGCTATCTTGTTTGTTGAACCACATCACTCATACGATGGCCCGGTGACCAATCATGTGGCGGACAGGGCAGACGGTACGAGCGGGCCGGGCACATCAGCCGACGGCGACGGGATCGCGTCCGCCGAACGGGTGGCGGCGAGAATCCGGGAACTGATCCTGGAAGGGGAGCTGGCGCCGGGGCGCCGGCTGCGCGAGGTGCAGCTCGCGGCGCTGTTCGCCATCTCGCGCAACACCCTGCGCGAAGGGCTGCGCCTGCTGGTCACCGAGGGGCTGGTGCACCAGGAACTGCACCGCGGCGCGGTGGTCGCGTCCATCGACGCCGCGCGGGTACGGGACATCTACCGGGTCCGCCGGGTGATCGAACCGCAGGCCATCGCCGCGAGCGCCCTGCGGGACGACGCCCGACTGGAGGCCCTGGAGTCCGCCGTCCGGGCCGTCGAACGGGCCGCCGCGCAGAAGCGCTGGCGGGACGTGGGCACCGCGAGTCTGCGCTTCCACCAGGCGCTCGTCTCCCTGCTGGACAGCCCGCTGTTCGACGACTTCTTCAGCAGGCTCGGCGCGATGCTGCGGCTGGCCTGGGGGGCGGTCAGCGACGAGGTCGAGTTCGAGCGGCCGTGGCCCCAGCGGGACCGCGAACTGTACGAGCTGATCCGGCGCGGCCGGATCGACCACGCCCAGGGTGTTCTCGCCGTCTACCTCGACGACTCGGAGCGCATGGTCCTCGCGGTGCTCAGGGGCGCCCGGGGGCCGTCCGACTGACCCGCCCCGCCGCCTGGCCGGGCGCCCGCCTACCGGTGCCGCGGCCAGTGCGGCAGCGTCATTCCGTGCAGCCCCTGGTAGGCGGCGCGCCGGGGCGGGGCCCAGCCGGAGAGCACCCCGGGATCCGGGCGGTAGACCTCGACCCCGATCGGATGACAGGTGTCCAGCGGATCGCGGGCGTCGGGCCCCCACATCGGCACGGACAGATCGCCGCCGGGGCAGGTGGACAGCGCGCAGAGCAGATCCATCTCCGCGAAGAACTCGAAGTGGTCGCCGGGCCGCGCCGGGCACGGGCTCATGAAGTAGCGGTCCTCCTCATTGAGCCCGGTGCACTGGAACACATTGAGCACATCGTGGACGTCGAACTCGGTCAGTCCGTACGGCAGCACCGCCCGCACCAGGTTCGAATGGCAGTGGAAGTCGAAGTCCGCGCCGCTGAGCATCCGGCTCACATAGGGATCGCAGCGGGTGCCGAGCAGGTCGTGCACCCGGCCGCCGTTCCCGTCGCGTCCGTAGTCGGCGAGGGTGTCATCCGTAATCGTCAGCAAGGGGCGGAGGAACGGCAGATTCGACCACAACCGGTCGAAGGTGGTCACATGCGCCCGCTGGAGCTGGCGGGTCCGCGCGGCCCACAGCCGCTCCCGGGGGTCGCCGGCGTTCCAGACGTTCAGATCGCCGACCTGTGGTCCGTCCACCGTCACCAGCCTGCACAGATGCCCGGCGGGCACCTCCCAGGCACGACCCGAGCGGATCGGGATCTCGAAGGAGTCCACCAGTTCCCGGTCGGCACCGGCCACCTTCCGGTAGAACTCCCGGTCCACGTCCAGCGCACCGCCATCGTTCGACCGGTATGCCGCCTCTGCGCCCATTGTCTTTCCTCTCCACGTCCGATGGACCGACCAGCCTCGACTCACCGTAGCCATAATTGTTCCACAATCCAAGGCCGTATCCCGTCGGCATCGGTCCGACGTGCGGAACGCGATCGCGTCGGCGGGTAGTTGATATGGCTTGCCGACATACAGTTGTCCCACAAAACATCCCCGTAGCGACCACGCCCTGACGACGTCCGTCCTATCGGGTGATGGCCGGGCGGAACCGGCCTCCGGCGGCCGGAGGCGGTCCTACCTTCCTGCGTAGTGCGGCGGCGTTGGTGTCGCCGGGCCGGATGGCCGGGATGGGGGCAGCGAAGTGGGGTTGCGACATCGCAGGAAAGAGGCGTGGCGGGGGACGGTGCCGAATGACGGCGGCGGACTTGTCCTGGACCTGTGCTCGGAACTGATCGACGGATATGCGCGGCGCCAGGGGCCGATGCCGGTCGTGGTGCTCCACGCGGCCCAGGAGGATCCGCTGGGGCGGCAGGACGACTGGGTCAAGGAGATCGTGGACCTGGTGCACAAGGCGCAGAAACCCCGGTGGCTGCTGTGCCGCAGCGTTGATCCGCCGCCCGGACCCGGCGCTCTGCCCGGCCGGACGCCCGGTGCCGCGCCGGACGCGGACGAGGGCGGATACGCGGCGGCGACGGCCCTGCTGAAGGACGTGGCGGGCGGGCTGTGGGAGAACAGCGGCCGGTCCCAGTACCGTCCGTACCGGCTGCCGTGTTCGCAGTTGCTGGCCTCGCTCGACCGGGCGCTCGACGATATGGCCGGCCGTGGTGACGGGACCCCGGACCCGCGGGCGGTGGTGACCCGGCTCGCGGAGCTGCGCCGGCCGACCGGTGCCCGGCGACGGACCGGCGGATTCCGGCAGGCGCTGGGACCGGTGCTGAGCCCGGCGACGGCGCTGGGTTCGGCGGCGGTGGCCTGTGTGGGCGTACTGGCCGCCCGGCTGGGCTCCTGGTATCTGGTGGGGGCGATGCTGGTGGCTCTGCTGCTGTGGGGCGCCGGTGGCTGGGTACGGCACTGGGCGGCCCCGGCGCGGCTGGGCCCTGGCTGCCGCTGGTTCGCCACCACCACCTTCCCGGTGTCCCCGAGCACGGAGGCACCGGTCTGGTCACTGTGGCATCCACGGCTGTCCCGCGCCACGCTGGAGGAACGGGCCGTCGAGGTGGTGCGTCAGTTGCTGACCGCCGCCAGACCCGTCGACGCCGACGGCGAGAGCGCGGCGCAGGCCGCCGAGCGGGAGGTGGCCCGTCAGTTCTGCCTCCAGCTGCGTACCCTGGCACTGCTGGAGGATCTGCGGGAGAGCCACCGCCCGGCCTGGGACCTGCGGCACCGCAAACGCACCGTTCCCCCGCTGCTGCTGCTTCCCCGTGCCACCCAGGCCAATGGCGCGCTGCCGCTCCTGCGGGCGATCAGCGATGTGCGCAGCCGCCGCAGCGAGCAGGACCCCTTGCTGGTGGTCGCCGGCATCGCGCGCACGGATCTGGCCGGACTGAGCGAGCGCACCCTGCTGCCGCTTCCGGCGCTGGGCGCCCATGGCCGTGACGTCGGTGAGTTGTACGAGGCATGGGTGGAACGCAGTCTGCGGACCGGCCAGTCGCCCAGTATGAACGCCGCGCTGCCCTGGATCCTGCCGGTGGCCCTGAGCGACGAACTCCTCCACCCCTACGACGGCTACGCGTCGCCCGAGAGTCACCGACGCAAGACCTTCCGCGTGCCGCGCAGTGCCTGGCTGCTGTGGTCGCGCTGGACCTTGCTGGCGGCCTGTGCCCTCACCACGGTCGGCGCCGCGGCCCACTACCAGCACCTGACCGGGAAGTACTGCGGCGGCTGGCAGGCCGTGTGGAACCACGACCTGGAGCAGATCGGCGACGAGTGCGTCGGTGTCGCCACCAGTACGCCCTTACCGGTCGGCGACGACCCGGTCCTCGGCGTGGGCGGCGGTGAACGGCGGATCGGCCTGGAATGGCTCCAGGACAAGATCACTGAAGCGAACGGCAGCCTCGATCCGGGCAAGGACCACATCACACTGGTCTTCGCCGGCGCGCTGACCACCAAGGCACAGGAGACCGGCGAAGCGGTCGACGTCCTGCGGCAACTGGCCGGGGTGTATCTGGCACAGCACCGCATCAACAGTTTCGCGGAGTCGAACAGTGCCCTCAAGGTGCGGATCCTGATCGCCAACGGCGGCCAGGGCATGAGACACCAGGAGGCCATGGCCGCCAAGATCGTCGGCCTCGCGCGCCGGGATCCTTCCGTCGTCGGCGTGGTCGGCATGGGCATCCACACACCCGGCAGCGCCCCGGCCGTCAGGGAGTTCCAGAAAGCCGGTCTGGCCGTGGTCGGCACCACCAATTCGGCGACCTCTCTCGCCGAGCAGTTCGGCAACTACGTAGGCATGGCCGCCACCGACCGCGAGCAGGCGTCGGCCCTGGTCCAGCTCCTCGGAGCGGCGCGGGGGCGCAGCTCGGTCGTCCTCGCCCCCGCGGGCAGCGGCAAGAGCGGCGACTCCTACGGCGCCGACCAGGCGCGGTACGCCCGGGAGGAACTGGACCGGGCCGGCTTTGCCCCGTACCCCCGGATCGACTACCTGGTGGACGGCACCAGCCCCAAACTCGTCGACCCCATCAAGGCCGTCTGCGATCAGCGGGCCGACATCGTCTACCTGGCGGGCAGGGCAAGTCACCTCAAGCCCTTGATGCAGGGGCTTGCGCAGGATTCCAGCTGCCAGGGCCACACCATCACCGTCCTGTCCGGCGATGACATGACCAAGAAGCGGTTCGCGGACGACTCCTTCGACTTCCCGGCCGGCGGCAGCCTGCTCTACGCCTCCCTGACGTACGAGGAGAAACTCAAGGACTCCGATCTGTACGACTTCGCGCAACGCGCCTTCGAATCCTCCCGGCCGCCCACCTACCAGGATCCCCTCTTCGTCGACGGCTTCCTCGCCCTGTCCTACGACGCCGCGACCGCCCTCCACCGCGCGGCGGACAAGGCCAAGGTCCCCGAGAACGGCGGCGCCCCCGCTGTCCTGGCCGCCCTGCGCTCGGTCGACTTCCGCAGAGCCGCCACCGGCCACATCACCTTCCGCCACTCCGACGCCTCCGACCCGAACCTGCGCGGACACGGCATCGGTCTCTACAAGATCACCCAACCCACCGACGGAGCCCGCTTCGACGTCACCCTCGTCTGCGGCCGTCCCGCGGGCAACACCGCGCCCCAAGAGGAGTGGGGCTGCTAGGGATACGTCCGTGCAGCGCTGGGCCGGTGGTTCCCTGACAGCGGGCCCGGACGGTTGCAGTGGTGGGGCGCCCGGCAGGGACAACGTGCGCATCGGGGCCGGGTCCGCTGAGGGACCCGGCCCTTCATCGCGGTTGGCCGCTGATCCGTGCGGGTCAGCGCTTCTTGTAGGTGGCGGTGACCTCGACCTCCACTATCCAGCCGGTGACGGCCAGCGACGCGACCTCCATCGTGGCGCGGGCGGGACGGGCCTTGTTGGCGACCAGCGGCGCCTTGGGGGCGGAGGTGCCCATCGGGACGGGGACGACCTGCTTCGAGGTGAGGTCGATGTTGGCGAAGTACTGGCGGTACGCGCGGTTCCATCCCGCGTAGTCGGCGCTCTGGGCGCCGGGCGGTCTCATCAGGTAACACTTCATGGTGATGACATCGGCCAGGGTCAGGCCCGCCGCTTCGAGGTTGGTCCTGATGTTGCGCAGGACGACGAGTGACTGCGCCTCGGTGACCGTGACTCCCGTGGCGCCCTGAGTGAGGGCCGGATCGGTGTACAGCTCGGGTGAGCCGGCCGGCGCGGACGGGTTGAGCGCCGTCGGGCCGAGGCCGCTGCTCTGGTAGATGGCCACCTCGGCGCCGGTCGCCACTCCGGTGGCGATGGACGGGTTGGACTGGCCCTCGGGCAGCATGACCCGGACCTCTTTGGTGCCGGGCGACCAGCTCTTGCCCCCGGCGAGCGCGGTGCCACCGGTGAGGAGCGAGGCGGCCAGGGCCGTACCGATCACAACTTTCGTACGTCGCTTCATGCGGAGAGCACCCTCTCGTGGATGTCGGTCACTACCTTGCGGGCCGAAGTGAACGCGCCGTGCTGCCAGGCGATGGTGTGGCTGAGCCAGTCGCCGGCGAAGTAGACGTGCCCGGCGGGCTGGTTGAGCAGCTTGTACTCGGCACCGGTCTGCGAGGGCCAGCTCACCCAGCCGGCCTCGATGTCGGGCGTGCGGTGCCAGGCCACGCTGAAGGAGTGATCGAGTTCGGTGCGGTACTTGTCGCCGTGGATCTTCACGCCCCGGCTCACCGCCCGCGCGAGGCGCTCGTTGTGCGGCAGAGCGCTGTACGCGAGGGCGTTGGCACCGAAGTTGTAGTAGCCGACGAGGGTGCCGCGGCGGCCCTGGTAGCCGTAGGAGGGGTACCAGATGGTGGCCAGGTCGGTGTCGGTCGGTGTGATGCCGCCGTAGATGTGCTCGTCCGTCTCCCACCACCGGCTGCGGTATTCGAGCCCGATCTTGCCGACGGGCGTCGGGACGGCGTACTTCAGCGCCGCGGTGATGTCGGTCCCCAGGTTGTGCTTGAGCCGGGCCATGATCATCGGCGGTACGGCCGATACGACGAAGTCCGCGCGCTGGGTTCGGGTTCGGCCACCGGCGTCCTTGTAGGTGACCTCGGCACCGTCCGGCAGGTCCTTGACCTCCAGCGCCTTGGCACCGTAGGTGATGCGGCTCGGGCCTATCGCCTTGGCCAGGGCGTTCGGGATCGCGTCCATGCCGCCGACCGGCTGGAACATCATCATGGCCTGGTCGTAGCCGAGTTCGAAGGAGAAGCGCTGTCCCACGCCGCTGGCTATGACGTCCGACAGCGACGGCACCGGGCCGAGGACGGTGCCGTCCTCGAAGGCCGCGCCCGGCTCGACGGAGTAGCCTCGCCGGTCGGTGCCGGTGTAGGCGTAGCCGTCGGCCTTGCCCTTGATGGCGCCGAAGCTCTGGAGGAACGGGATCAGCCGTTCCTTGTCCTGCGCGGTGAGCCGTGCGTCCAGGGCTCCCTGGTCGGTGGCCTTGGCGAGCAGTTCGGAGACGTAGCCGTAGACATCGGCCTTCGCCGTACGCCAGCGCATGGGCTTGCCCGCGAGGGCGGCGCTGTTCTCGTGGTAGATGTACGCGTTGGCGTTCTGGTTGGTGAAAACCTGGAGTTCGACGCCGAGTTCGCGGCAGTAGTCGAGAGTGACGTGGGACTGCGGCAGCCGGCCCGGGCCCGCGTTGATGTACTGGCCCTTGGTGAACGACGCCGTCTGTCTGCGCCCGTCGAGGTCGGTGAGCGTGGTGCCGCCGCGGACCGTCCAGTTGCGGCCCCCGGGACGGTCCTTCGCCTCCAGGATCCGGCAGTCGTATCCGGCCTTGCCCAGCTCGTACGCCGTCGCCAGCCCGGCTATGCCGCCGCCGAGCACCAGCACCTTCTTGCCGCCACCGCGCCCGGTGAGCGTGAAGTCGCTCTGCTGGGGTGCCCGGTACGCGTCCGCCCGCACTTCCGGAACCGGGGCGAGCCCGAGTGCGCCCATCGCGGAGTACAGCACTCCGGCGCCACCTGCGACGCCGACGGATTTCAGGAAGTTGCGGCGGGATGCCGGGGATTGCTCTACAGCCATCAGTTCCTCCTCACCCGCACCCCGGGGCATACGCCACCCGGGGAACGGTCGTTCGATGAACCCGGTCACGTGGGGGGTACGTGTCTGAGGAGACCGGAGGTGCGCCATGAGTCTTCGTCAGGACTGTTACAGCGCTATGGCACTGGAGTAACCGGTGCGAGCGGCGCAAACCAGGAGGAAGGAGCGGGCGCCGTCCGGACGGGGCCGGATCTGGCGCGGCTCGGAGGTGACGGCGTGACAGCAGCCGTGGTGGTGGTGTCCTGGCGGCGGTGGGTCAGCGGCCGGTCGTGCCGTCGATGAGTTCACGGAGGATGTCCGCGTGGCCCGCGTGCCGGCCGGTCTCCTCGATCGTGTGGGTGAGGGCCCAGCGGACGCTGGGCGCGGGGCGGTCCGGACGCGGCCTGGGAACCCGGT
Source organism: Streptomyces sp. NPDC059477 (assembly GCF_042749375.1). Classification (NCBI taxonomy): domain Bacteria; kingdom Bacillati; phylum Actinomycetota; class Actinomycetes; order Kitasatosporales; family Streptomycetaceae; genus Streptomyces; species Streptomyces sp. NPDC059477. Next base: position 30,162 of record NZ_JBHYUG010000015.1, read on the forward strand.
TGGCGGGCGACGACATCGGCCACGCTGTCCGCCGGTGCGGCCTGGAGGGTCGCCTGCCACTGGGCGACGTCGTCCCCGAGGAACAGCGAGCGCTCGACGAAGGTCAGATGGGTGAGCAGGCCGAGCAGGTTCGTCCCCGACCGCACGGCGGCTGTCCGCACCTGCGGTTCGGGGGCGTCGTCGACCTTCGCGGCGATCGAGGTCCGGAGATGGTCGAGGAACCCGCGCAGGACCGCGCTCTCGGTGCCGCCGGTCCGGGGCGGCGGCGTGTCGCGACGGCGGTCGCGGCGCGGGCTGCTGGGCACCGTGGTCTCCCTGTCTCTCTGTCCCTTGTCGTGGGCGGGGCGGGGGGGCGGGCCGC
>NZ_JBHYUG010000015.1:30532-96908 GCF_042749375.1 Streptomyces sp. NPDC059477
GGGGGCCCCGGCCCGCCCGCGCCGACCCCGCTCGCCCCCCCCGCCACCGCGCGCGCGCGGCCGCCCCCCCCCCCGGGGCGCGGCCGGTGGCCCGGACGCGATCGGCGACCTCTGCTGTGCGCTCGCAGAAGGCGCTCTGCGACGGCACGCACTCAGTGTTGACAGGCGCCCCCTGACACGCCGAGCAGGAGATGCCTTCCCCAGCGCCTCGGTGAGGCGGTGCCTGGCCGTTGAGGAGACGTTGTGTGCTTCGCCGCCGAGGCCGGCGGTGGGGTTGGCGCCGGCTTGCTGAAACGGGCCCGGTCAGCCGTACATCGCAACGTGGTGGAGAGCCGCAAGCGCCTCGTCGATGGGGTGGGGTTGGGGCACGCCGGAGGAGTCGAGCCTGTTCCACCTCTGGAGGTTCACCGCCACCGTCATCTGCCGTTTGCCGTCGGCACGGGTCATGGACAGGGTTCCACCGCCCCAGACCGTGCCGCCATGGCCCCAGAAGACGCCTTGACCTGGACTTTCCATCGGGTGCAGGCCGAGGCCGTAGTCGATGGTCCGTCCCTCCTGGGAGATGACCGGGACGGTGCGTCGCATGTGCGCGAGCGACGACGGGTTCACGATCTCTCCGGCCAGCAGCATGCCGTAGAAGGAGTTGATGTCCGCGACGGTTGATATCAGCGAGGCCGACGGCCCCACCCATGACATGTCGAAGACGCTGTAGTCGCGCGGCGGGTCGATCATGCCGAACCACGCCTCGTACAGCTGCGAGTGCGGCCCGTCGACGTACGGTCCGGTGGGGAACTCGGTGTCCTGGAGCCCGGCGCGCTCGATGACGTTCCGGGTGATGCACCGTTCGGCCGTGGTGCCGGTCACCTTTCCCAGGAGTTCGCCGAGGAGCAGATAGTTGGTGTTGGAGTACACCCCCGGGGTGCCGCCCGGGGTGCCGACGGCAGGTGCGGTGACTCCCATCTCGATCAGTTCGGTGGAGTGAAACCGTGTGAGCCGGTGGTCGTCCAGGCTCTGGGGCCCGGTGTCAGCGAGGACGGGGAACGCCTTGAGGGAAGGGTAGGCATGGGGGAGGTACTCGGCGAGGCCGCTGGTGTGGTTGATCAGCATACGGACCGTGATCGCGTCACCGCGTGCTCCGGGAACCAGCCTCGGAAGGAACCGGCCGATCGGCGCATCAAGACCTAGCTCACCACGCTCGGCCTGCTGTAGGACCGCGGCGGCGGTGAAGGTCTTGGTGACGCTGCCGACGCGGTGCCGCATGTCGGCGGTGACGGGGCGGCCGGTGGAGACATCGGCCACCCCAGCGGCGCCGCGCCAGATCTGCTCGCCGTCACGCACCTCGGCGAACAGGCCCGGCATCCCAGCCCGGTGGACGTTTTCCAGGGCGGCGTTCAGTTGCGCGGGATTCAGTGGATTCCTCATGGACACGCGTCCTCTCGTCTTCGCAGGGAGGCTGTGCTTCACATCGATTGCCTGCCCCGGGTAGCAGGGCATGGGTGGCATGCCGGTCCGCCCGATTCCGGGCCGCTCGGCACGCTCCCGTCTCCAGTATGCACGCGGTGCGCGCAACACCGAGTGCATAGGTTAGGCTGAATCTCGGAGAGAGGGGTGCGATGGCAGGCCGAAGGCGCTGGTCGACCGAGGAGATCCTGGATGCGGCGGCGGAGCTGCTGCGCACGAGCGACGCCGAGTCGTTCAGCGTGCGCAAGCTCGCCGCGGTGCTGGGGACCGATTCCTCCAGCCTCTACCGGCACTTCCGCAGCAAGACCGAACTGCTGCGCGCGGTCGCCGACCGGATTCTCCTGGCCGCGATGGACGGCTACCGCCCCGAGGGGGACTGGAAGCAGCGCCTCACGGCCCTGGCCCTGCGCGTGAGAGAGGCCTTCGGCCAGCAGCCCCAGCTCGCGGCGGTCTGGGGACGCCATGTGTCCAGTGGCACCGGCTCCCGGCTGGTCATGGAAGAGGCCCTGCAAGCTCTGCGGTCGTCGGGACTGCCCGATGAGGAGATCCCGGCGCGTTACCACCGGATCGCGGTCCTCGTCGCCGCGCTGATCGCCTCCGAGGCCGGGGTCAGCGCCGTCACCCCCGAGGAGCACGAACAGGGTATGGAGCTGTTCCGCGTCGCGGTACTCGGCGCTGATCCCGAACGCTTCCCGGCCCTGGCCCACTTCGCCCGCGATGTCCGTCCCCTCGTGGTGGACCGCCGCGCCGCGTTCGAGGAGATCCTCGCAGCCCAACTCGCCCACATCGAGTCCACGATCAGCCCGGGCTAGGGTCTGTGTGAGGTCGTGTTCAGCGTATTGGTGCGCAGTGGCGGGTCGGTGACCGCAGCCCTGGACGCCCGCGAGGCCGACCGGTATGCGCGGGACCCACCGCCCAACCACGCGAGCGTGACACTGGTGGCCGCGACACGGAGAACCCCGGGATCGCCGTGCCGGTGGACGCGGAGGCGGAGGCTCCCACCGCGAGACAGGCGTTGTGCTGGGCGGCGGCGTTCTCCACGACGGCCCGCTGATCAAGCTCCTCCTGACGCTCCAGCAGGCGCTCGTACTCCGTCGGTTCGCCTTCGCGCGCCGGACCGCGTCGACTGTCGCGACATTCCGTGGCAGAGCGGGTCGATGGGGCGCACCCCTCAGGACGACAGCAGCCGTGGAAGTCCGGCCACTGCCGCCTGTGCTGCTGGTGCGAGGCCCACCGGAACATCCGCCTCGCCGCCTTGCAGGGAGGCAGTCAATGCCCTCTCGGTCAGGTCACCGGACCCTGGGCGGCGTCCCTCGCCCTATCCGCACCGCCTGTCCGACCTGCTCGGTAGCACGCTGGTTGTCGATGTCGGTCAGGTAGGGGGCGGCGAAGCCGTGGTAGTCCGCTTTGCGCGCGGCGGGTAGGTTCTTCCAGCCGGTGATGCGGTCCCGGCAGTCCGGCGAACCGCACTGGCAGTGGGCCGCGAAGTGTTCGACCGAGTAGTTGCGCATCGCGTAGTCGAAGGTGATCTCCTGACCTGCGGGAATGGACTGGCGGGCGACGAAGTTGTGAGCGCCGCTGGCGTTGGGGCGGATTCCGCAGTTCGGCTCGCACGAGTGGTTCACCTTGGGGATGAGCCCGCCGTGCAGGACGAACCGATTCTCGCCGATCTGGGAGGCATGGGAGTGGTTGCGGTCCAACTCGCGGTCGATGACACCGACCATCACTATCTCGCCGACCCGGAAGGACCGGGTGGCGAAGACGCCTTCCCCTTTGGCATCGGTTCGCTGGAGTTCGTAGCCGTCGTTCACGCTGCCTGCTCTCTGCAAGATCAGCTCTGCCCCCGAGCCGATCACGGATGAAGCGGGTTCCCCACGCCGGGGACCACCCTCAAGGCATGGCACCAATGATCTTCCCGACCGATCGTCCGAAAGACGCTCAACTGGCGTGACACTCCCGACGCTACAGTGCTCCTGAGTCCCAGCCCATCGACGAAGACCGAATCGAGCCCACGTACGCCGTTCATCGACCGCTCCCGTACGACCGCGGGTGCGGCGTCCCTGCCGATGCCGGGAAGTCGAGGCCCGGTCAGTTCGCGAAGTAGTGGCCGTCGGCAAGGTCCGTGGGCAGGTCCGGGTGGCTGGGGTGCCCGTCCAGGAGCGTGCGGGTACGGGTGCTCGACGCGGGGCGGCCATCCCGGCGAGCACGCACTGGGGCATACGGCGGCCGGCCTCACCCCGGTCCTCCGAGCGATTCCACCCGAGCGGGTACGGCGCTTCGAGCCGACGACCTGCCCGGCCTTCATGCCTTTCGAGGAACTGCGCGCGCCCGCACCCTGCGGTCGTCCTCGGTTGCCGCGCTGCGGGCGATCAGTACGGCGATGAGGTCGCCGTGGTCCGGCCTGCTGCACCTATCTCGGTACTCGGTCGTCCCCGCCGAAACGGTCAACGGCAGCGATGCCGGACGGGGTGGCGGGCCGCTCAGGAGTAGGTGGTCGGTCTGCGGGGCGGTGGGACGGCCCGGAGCAGTTCCCACAAGGGGCGTGAGCCGGAGGCCCATAGGGCGAGGGTGTGGCGGTCGACGACGTGGAGGCGCTGTTGCTTCGCGAAGTCCACGGCGGGCGCGGTGACGCGGCCGTTGGTCACGATGACGGCGATGTCGGCGCCGTGGACCTGGCGGGCGGTGCCGTTGAGGACCTGGAGGTCGGGGGTACCGACCGCGGAGCCGGCGAGGCCGTTGCGCCGGTGTTTGCACTGGATCACCCAACGGCGTCCGTAGGGGTCGGTGGCCTTCACGTCGGCGCCCAGGTCCCCGCCGCCCCCGACCCGGACCGCGTCCGGGCAGCCGTCACGGCGCATCAGGTCCCGTACCGCGTCCTCGAACTTGGTGTGGTGCAGGGCGTCGAGCTGGGCCAGTTCGTAGCGCAGGCCCCGTGCCCGGACCGCCGCCCATCGCGCCCGTTGCCGCCTCTGGTGGAGCCGGACGCCGGCCGTCACCGCCGCGAGCACGCCGGTGGCGGCCATGACCCACCAGTGGGCCAGCAGCCAGTCGACGACGACCACGACCAGGGTGACGGCCACGGCCGCGGCCATGAGGAGGCCAGCCAGTCGGTCGTCCGTGCGCTGCCGCCGTCTGCCGGGCCCGCGGGTGCGCCGCCGCGCGGGAGGGCGCCTGGTCGTGGCCGACCGGGCCGACCGGCCCCGGCGCGGTGCTCGGGGGCTCATCGGCTGGCCTGTGTGACGCCGCCCGCGAGCTGCCCGAGGAAGCTCAGGATTCCCTGGCCCACCGGGGTGGGAGCGATCAGGACTCCCAGTGCCAGGACGATGACCACGGTCAGTTTCTCGTCGGAGCGGCTGCGGGACTGCGTACGCCGCCGCAGCCTCAGGACCACGATGACCGCGAGCAGCACCGCCACATTGATGGACAGCAACCGTCCAGACCTCCCCCGTCGACCGGCCGTCACCACACGGGGACAACAGCACGCCGTCCCCGGACCTTCTTGTTGTAGCGGCGCCGCGGTGATGTTGGAGGCGGGTTTGATGGCGAATGGCACAAACCCGTCGGACCTGGCCGGATACCGAACAGCCGGGTGTACCCGGGATGACGGCCGGCCACGTGTCCCCGTTCGAGAGGGGAACGCCCTGCCGGAGCACCGCGACACGGTGATCACGCCTGGGTGCGTCCGCTCGGCGTCCCGGGCGCCGACGAGGACGACGGCCAGGGGGCGGGTCGTCTGCGGAGGGATGCGGCCCGCGGCCATCGCGCCGGCGAGCCGGTCCTCCATCAGGCCGATGGTGCAACGGGCTTCGATCTCCCGCCACCGCTCCCAGCCGAGCACGGCCGGGGCGTCGAGGAGGGCGATGCGCTGGACGCCGGGCTCTGGCACCGGACGGTGATCCATTCCGTACTAGACGGTGATCCATTCCGTGGACGTGGTCACTTCGGCGAGTACGTCCGGTAGTGGTTCCACGCCGGTGCCGGGTCCGGTGGGTACCGAGAGGTGGCCGTTGTCGAGTGCGAAGGGTGCGGTGATGTCCGTGGCGTAGTAGCGGCTGGAGGCGGAGGTGTCGCCGGGGAGGGTGAAGCCCGGGAGGGCCGCGAGGGCGACGTTGGCGGCGCGACCGATTCCGGTTTCGATCATTCCGCCGCACCACACGGCGATTCCGTGGGCCCGGCACAGGTCATGGATGCGGCGGGCTTCGAGGTAGCCGCCGACCCGGCCGGGTTTGATGTTGACGACGGAGCAGGCGCCCAGGGAGATGGCCGCGGCGGCGTGCGCGGCGGATTCGATGGACTCGTCCAGGCATACGGGGGTGGCGAGGCGGCGGGCGAGGTGAGCGTGCTGGACGAGGTCGTCGTCGGCGAGGGGTTGCTCGATGAAAAGAAGTCCGAAGGGGTCGAGCTGTTCGAGGTGCCGTGCGTCGGCGAGTGTGTAGGCGGCGTTGGCGTCGGCCTGGAGGAGCAGGGCGTCGCCGAAGCGTTCCCGTACGGCGGCGATCGGTGTGATGTCCCAGCCGGGTGCGATCTTCAGTTTGATCCGGAGGTAGCCCTCGGCGACGAAGCCCTCCACCGCGTCCAGCAGTTCGGGGATGGAGTCCATGATGCCGACGGAGACTCCGCTGGGCACCCGGTCGCGGACGGCGCCGAGATAGGAGGCGAAGGATTCGCCGCCCGCACGCAATTGAGCGTCCAGCAGGGCGCTTTCGAGGGCGGCTTTCGCCATCCGGTGCCCCTTGAAGGGTTCGAGCGCGGTGGCGACGGTAGCGGCGGTGACATGGTCGGGGAGGGCAGGGATGAGGAAGCGGCGGAGGACTTCGGCCGCGCCGTCCACGTACTCGCAGTTGTAACGGGGTTCGGACATGGCGACGCACTCGCCCCAGCCTTCGCCGTCGGGGGTCTCCACCCGCAGCAGCAGGATGTCGCGGGCGTACTCGACGCCGAAGGAGGTGCGGAAGGGGGCCTTGAGGGGCATGGCGATGCGGCGGAGTTCAATTCCCTTGACCTTCATCGGTTCTCCCTTGACCTTCATCGGTTCGGTGACTCCAGGGTGTGGGCCGGTCGGGCGGATGTTCCGGTGGCGGGGGGACGACGGTCGAGGAGGTAGCCGGAGCGGCCGTGGAACCCGGTGACGCGGGCGCCCGCGTCCAGCAGGCGGCCGAGTGCGTCGCGTACGGCAAGGCGCCAGGCGGTGGCGGCGGCCGGATCGGTGCGGCGCAGGCCCTCGATGTCGGGCGGGAGATCGATCCGTACGAATCGGGCTCCGGCCGTCAGCCGGGAGGGCAGCGGCAGTGGGTGGCCGTCGTCCGCCATGGTGAGCACCGGCAGAGCGGGGAGGGTGCTCTCGGGGTGGTGTTCCGGTGTCGCCGGGATGTCGAGTCGCCAGTGGACGACTGCTCGGTCGGAGTCGTCGGTGCCGTTGCGGGAGTCGGGCAGGGGGCCGTAGAAGTCCTGGTGGTAGGAGGCCAGGGTGGCGCCGAGTTTGACCAGGTTGAAGTAGGCGTTCCGGCGGACCAGGGGGTCGAAGGTCCAGGTGATGCGGGTCAGTCCGTGGCGGAGTGCCCAGGTGCGCTGGTGCAGTTTGAGCGCGAGACCGATTCCGCGTCCCCCGCGCACGCCGGTGATGTGGGAGTGCAGTGCCTGGCCCGGTGGGGCCGCGAGAAAGGCGACAGACGCGCCGACCAGACGGGAGCCTTGGTAGGCGCCGGCCACATAGTTTCCGGAGTGGGCCAGCGCGAGGATCAGTTCGACGCTGAGCGGGCTCAGGTCCGGCTCGAAGTGCCAGATGTCGTGGAAGAGTCGATGGATGTCCCGGCACTCGTCGAGGCCGTGGAGTTCGCGGACGACGAGCCCGTCGCCGGTCCTGTCCTCCGTCCCGGTCGCACTCCCAGTCCCCGTCCCCGTCCCGGCCCCGCCGCACGTCCCGTCCCCTGCTCCGTTCCTCACTGTGGCGTTCTCTTTCATGTTCATGTGCGTACTGCCTTGATCAGTTCGGCGAGGAGGGCGGTTCGTTGTGGCAGGTGGGCGACGACGATGTGTTCGTCATCGGCGTGTGCGCCGCCGCCGACGGCTCCGAGGCCGTCCAGGGTCGGGCAGCCCACCCCGGCGGTGAGGTTGCCGTCGGAGACTCCGCCGACCGCCACACCCCGCAGCGGTTCCATGCCGAGGCGCGCCGCCGCCTGCTGCGCGAGCGTGAACAGGGTCGCGGACGATGTGGCCTCCAGCGGTGGCCGGTCGGGACCGCCGAGGATGTCGAGCCGGGTGCCGGGGGTACGGGTGGGCAGGGCGCGGATCAGTTCGTCGACCCGTCGCTGGGCAGTGGTGGTCGGCACCCGGACGTCCACGCGGAGGGTGGCCCGGTCCGGCACGGTGTTCTCCGTGGTGCCCGCCGACAAGAGCGTGGGGGTGACGGTGGTGGCGCGCGGGCCATGGGCTTCGGGGAGTCCCTGGTTCATGAGTGGGCCGAGCGCGTTGACGGCGAGAATCTGGTGGGCTGCCTCGACGGCGGCATTGGCCCCCTTCTCGGGTTCGAGGCCGGCGTGCGCGGCCTTGCCGCTGACGACGATCTCGTACCGGGAAGCCCCCTTGCGCGCGGTTTTGAGCGCGCCGCCGTCGGCCGAGGCCTCCAGGACGAACGCGGCGGCGCAGCCGCGCGCGGACTCCTCGATCAGTGTGCTGGAGGTGGCCGAACCCAGTTCCTCGTCCCCGGTGATCAGCACGCGGACACCGTCCGGAGAGGGCAGCGACGCCACGGCGTGGAACAGTTGCACCAGTCCGGCCTTCATGTCGAAGACGCCCGGCCCCCGGGCGATCCCGTCCGCGACCGACCAGGGGTGGGTGGCGAGCGAGCCGATCGGCCACACCGTGTCGTGGTGCCCCACCAGCAGCACCCGGGGCGTGCCGAACGTCCAGCGCAGATGGGTGACTCCGTCGACGACCAGCGTCTTCGGCGCGGTCCCGAGGAGCCGGGAACCCACCTCCGCCACGACCACCGCGCTGCGGGCGACCGCCTCCAGGTCGGATGAGTACGACTCGCAGACCACGAGATGTTCGAGATCGGCCAGCATCCGGGCCACTTGCCCGCTGTTTCCCATGGTCAGGGTGGTTCGCCCGTTCATCTCGGCCGCCCCAGTTCCGCGCGCAGGAGGCGGTGCACATTGCCTCCCATGATCTTGCCGATGTCGGTCTCGGAGCGGCCCCGGCGGATGAGTTCGGCTGTCACGAGGGGCAGCCCGGAGGGGCCTTCGAGGCCCGGCAGGACGGCGAGCGGGTCGATCTCCCCGTAGGCGAGGTCCTCGCAGCAGGGCGGGGTGACATCGGTGATGACCTCGTACACGAAGTCGGGGCCGATGCCGACGTGGTCGATGCCCACGACGGACGCCACGTGCTCGATGTGGTCCCCCAGCCGCTCCACCGTCCGTGCCTCGGGGTCGGTGTCGAGGAAGGCGGGCAGGAAGTTGACACAGACGATTCCGCCGGTGGCGGCGATGCCCCGGATCTGGTCGTCGGTGAGGTTGCGGTGATGGTCGCGCAGGGCGCGGGCGGCGGAGTGGGAGGCGATGAGGGGGCGGGTGGCGAGTTCGAGGACGTGTCCCACTCCGGCGGCGCCGAGGTGGGACACATCGAAGATCATGCCGATGCGTTCCATCTCCGCCAGGGCCCGCACCCCTGCCGCGGTCAGTCTGGAGCCGGTGGCGTCCTCGCCGCTGCCGTCCGCCAGCGGGGTACGGCCCCAGTGGGCGAGGGACGCCATGCGCACGTCCAGGCGGTGAAGAGTGTGGAACAGCTCGATGTCCGCGTCGATGCCGGGTGCGCTCTCCAGGGCCAGGACGAGCGCGATCTTCGACTCCGCGAGCGCGGCGTCGATCTCGTCGCCGTCGCGGCACAGTGTCACGGTGTCCGCGTTGCCCTCGGCCAGCACATGGGCGGCCTCGATCATGCGCAAGGTGCGGCGCAGTGCGCCTTCGGGACGGTACGGGTCGTCGATGAAGACGGGCAGTACCTGGATGTCGACCCCGCCGGCCTGGAGCTGGGGCAACCAGCGCTCGCGGAAGAACTCCGCCCAGCGGGCCGGAGGCCGGGCGGTCACCGCTTCCAGGAGGTCGTTGTGGGTGTCGGCGACGACGGCTCGGTGGTGGAGGTCGGCGGTCACTTCGCGGCCTTCCGGTGTGTGGTGGCTCGGGGCGGTGCGGCGGCGACGGCTCGCTCGGCGGGGTCAGCCGGCTGCCGGGCGGTGGCCGGGGCGGGTACGGGAAGCTGCACTCGGGGTCAGTGCTGGGGCCCGGCGGTACCGGGGTCCTTCGCGGCCGAGTCGCCCAGGAGATGGCGCAGGCCATTGGCGAAGGCGCGCCGCCAGCCTGCGTGTTCATGGGCGCCGGGGAACTCGTCGTACGCGACGTCGTAGCCCTTGGCGGTCAGCACGCTGCGCAGATGGCGGTTGGCGGCGAGCAGGGTGATGCCGAAGGGCAGTGGCTGGTTCTCCAGCGTTCCGGCGCTCACCCAGTAGCGGGTGGGGGTCACGGGGTCGGCGGCGATCTGCCGGGTGAGCCACTCGGGTTCGGCGTCGCGGCCCATGGAGTGCGTGCTCTCGTCGCCGCCGAAGCCGTCCTTCTGGCCCCACCAGTGGGACCCGGAGAGGGAGAGCACCCTGCCGATGGCGTCGGGCCTGCTGTGGGCGAGCCAGACCGAGCCGAGGCCGCCGTAGCTGGCGCCCGTGGCGACCGTACGGGACGGGTCCTCGCCGGCGCCGTACTCGGCGCGCAGCCAGGGCAGGAGTTCGTCGGCGTACTGGGTCACGAGATCGGGGTTGCAGCACATCTCCACCATGCGTGACATGGGGTTCTTGTTGTGCACGAAGGCTGCGACGGTCGGCGGGATCGCTCCGGCCTCGATGAGGTTGTCGAGGATTTCCGGGTAGTTCTCCACCTGGTACTCGCCGTCGAGGAGGAACACCAGGGGGTAGTCGCCCCGGCCGCGCTCGTACCCGGCGGGGGTGTAGACGGTGATGGTCCGCTCGTTGCCGAACACCTCGGAACGCACCTGGTGTTCGGTGAGGGTGCCGGGGGTGCGGCTGGGGCCGAACCAGGTCTCGGTGTCCGCGCCGGGAAGGGTGAGGACGGAGTCCTTGGCGTGCTGATCGAACTCGGGACCCAGGTGGATGATGTCGGCGGTGACGCGGTCGGGGTTGAACGGATCGTGGTGCGAACAGCGGGCACGCTGGAGGGCGAATTCGTGCAGCGTGTTCTCCTCCTGGAAGAGTTTCATCATGTCGTCCGTCGACACCCTGGTGCTCGGGTCGTTGACGGCGAAGGTGTACAGGACCGACAGACGGTCGTCGGTGACCGGGAGCGACAGGTACCAGACATCGGTGCCCGCGACCCTCTCCATCTGTGCCACCCGGCCCTCGTCGTCCATGGTGAGCTGGGAGGCGACCGCGATCTGCTCGGCCGGGCCGATCCAGACGAAGGTGACGAGATAGCCGCCGTCGGGGAGCGCGTCGAGCAGCGGTCCGCCCGCCTTGGTCAGGGCGTCGGTGAGCGCTTCGAGGGCTCCGTCATGGCCGGCCGCGACAGCGCTCAGGAGCTGGGGGGCGAGTGCGGATGCGGGTGCGGATGCGGGTGCGGATGCGGATGCGGATGCGGATGCGGATGCGGATGCGGTCACGTTTAGCTCCTCGTGCGGTGATCGGGAGTCGGTTCACCGGAGAACCGGCAGGGATGGTGGCCCGGTCCGGGTGCGATGGGTGCGATGGGTGCGATGGGTGCGATGGGTGCGACGTGTGAGATTCCGGGTCCGGGACCGGGACCGGGACCGGGTCAGGCGTGGACAGTGGGGGCCGGTTCGGCGGTGGGCCGGGGCGAGGTGGCCGTCCCTCGTCCGGGGACCCGCCAGGCGAGCAGGATGGCGAGCGCGGTGATGGCTCCCCCGGCCAGGAAGGTGTTGGTGTAGCTCGCGTCCGTGGGCACCGGGATCGGCGACCCTTCGGCGTAGCGGGAGATGATCGCCGCGGCGATCTGCACGCCGAGGAGCATGCCGACGGACCGGGCGATGAGGTTGATGCCGGTGGCCGCGCCGGTGTCCTTGGGCTCCACGGATTCCACGGTTCCGTTGTAGAGGGCGGTGCCGCTCATGGCCCCGCCGACGCCGAGCAGGACCACGAGCAGGATCAGGTGCCATGGCTCGCTGTGCCGGTAGGCGGCGAACACCAGGCAGGCCGTGGCGATCACGAGTCCGGCGATGAGGACCGTGCGGGAGCCCAGGCGGCGGCAGAGCATGCCGGCCAGTGGCCCGATCAGTACGGAGACCAGAGCGGCGGGAAGCATGTACAGGCCGGTGTCGGTGATCGTCCCGCCGAGCCCGTAGCCGGACTGTTCGGGGGCGAGCACGATCTGCGGGATGGACAGCACCGACACCGCGTAGCCCAGGCCGAGCACCAGAGCGGCCAGCGTGCCGCTGAGCACCGCGGGACGCCGGAGGAACCGCACATTGACGATCGGGTTCTCGACACGGAGTTCGGCCCGCACCCAGAGCGCCCCGAGGGCCGGGAACGCGGCGAACAGCCCCAGCACGAGCGGGGACGACCAGCCCCAGTCGGACACTTTCGACAGGGCGAACGTCAGACAGAACAGGGTGGCCGCGAGCAGCGCGGCGCCGGCCCAGTCGATCCTGCCGGCGCCGGTGTCCGGGGCCTTGCCCGCGATGCCGTCCAGTGCCGCGCCACCTGGTGAGGGGGCGGTACGGGGCATGATCCAGTAGGCGATCAGGGTGGCCACGGCGATGACGATGGCGGGCAGGCCGAAGATCCACCGCCAGGACAGGTTCTCGGCGATGGGCCCCGCGAGCACCACGCCGACGCCGCCACCGAAGGAGAACAGCCCGACCAGCAGACCGATACCGAACGAACGTTTCTGCTCCGGGAAATGCTCCCGCACGATGACAAAGCCCAGCGGCAGGACGGCGGTACCGATGCCCTGGATCGCCAGTGCGGCGATCAACAGGGGGAAGGACTGGGTGATCGCGGACAGCGACGCCCCGGCCACCCCCGCACAGCCCACGGCGAGCAGCATGCGCCGGCCGCCGTAGCGGTCGGCCAGGGAACCCACGAGCGGAACCGCCAGCGACGCGGTGATGGCGATCGAGCTGAGCAGCAGGGCGCCTTCAGCCGTGGTGAGCACCAGAGCGGCCTGGATGACGGGCAGCGCGGGCAGCAGCATGGAGTCCAGCAGCCCGGTGACGACGACGAACACGGCCGTCAGGGCGAGGACAGAGGTGCCGGACTGTGGTGACGCGACGCTGGGTGGTGCGACTGTCTCGGACATGAGTGCTCCGGGTCTCCGAGGATGGGTGAGGGCGAGCGGCGGCGACGGTCCTGGGTACTGCCGGTTGAGGAGCCCCGTACATGGGTGGAGGCGGTGGAGGCCGTCCGGTCGGTGATCGGCCCCGCGCGATGGTGGTCCGGTCGGTGATCGGTCCCGGGCTGGGGTGATCCGGCCGGTGATCAGCTTCGGGCTGCGGTGGTTCCGTCTGTGATCGGCCCCTGGAGGCGGTGATCCAGTAGGCGATCCAGAGGCGGCCGTGGCGATCCAGTAGGTGATCAGCCCCGGACCGTGGTGATCCAGTCGGTGACCAGTTCGTCGAGGACACCGAGCGGCACGGCGCCGTGGCCGATGACCTCGTGGTGGAAGTCCCTGATGTCGAAACGGTCGCCGAGGGCGTGGCGGGCGCGTTCGCGCTGGGCGAGGATCTCGCGGCGGCCGATCATGTAGGCGGTGGCCTGGCCGGGCCAGGCGATGTAACGGTCGATCTCGTTGCGGACGTTGGCCTTGGTGGTGGCCGTGTTGTCCTGCATGTAGGCGATGGCCTGCTTGCGGGACCAGCCGAAGTGGTGCATCCCGGTGTCCACGACCAGCCGGCAGGCGCGGACCGCGTCCAGCGACAGCATCCCGAACCGGGTGAGGTACGAGCTGTAGAGGCCCATCTCGTCGGCGAGGCGCTCGGTGTACAGGCCCCAGCCCTCCAGGTGCGCGGTCATCTGGCCCGCCGACTTCCGGCGGAACTCGGGCAGCTCACGCAGGGTCTGGGCGACGGCGAGCTGGAGGTGATGGCCGGGGATGCTCTCGTGGAAGGCGAGCGCCTCGTACTCGTACCGGAACTTCGTCTCGGGACGGATCGTGTTGATCCAGTGGGTGCCCGGCAGCCCTGGCCCGCCGGGCGGCTGGTAGTACGCCAGCGGCGCGGTCTCGGCGGAGAGCGGGTCGACCTCGCGGGTCACGCAGTCGCCGATGTCATAGGGGCGGAACCAGGCGGGAGCGGCCCCCCGGGCGCGCTCCAGCGCCTCTTCGACCAGGGCGACGATCTCCTGTGCCCGGGAGAACCGCAGTGACGGGTCCTCCCGCAGGGCGGCCAGCGTCTCCTCGGCGGTCCCGGTCCTCAGTACCTTGGCGCCCAGCTCGGCGAACTCCTCGCGCAGCGCGGCCACGGTCTCCCGTCCGATCCGGTGCACCTCCTCCGGGCTCAGGCCGGGCCGGGTGTGCCGTCCGACGGCGTCCGCGTACGCCTCGATCCCCCCGGGGACATGGCACACTCCCGCCTCGGAGTCCGGCCGGGCGGCGTCGGCGAGCCCGGCGAGGCCCTCGCGGTACCGCAGGATGGACGGTCGCACCACATCCCGGACCAGTGCGCGGCCCTTCTCCTGCTCCGGCATGCCCTGCACGGTCCGCACCATGGCGTCATCGTCGAGATCGATGGCGAGGTGGCCGTCCAGCTGGGCCAGCGCGCTGTCCACACCGCTGCGCAGGGGGCGGCGGCCCTGCGCCGCCGCCTCCTGGTGGCACCGGAGCGTGCTGTCGAAGAATCCGGGCAGCGCGGCCAGCCGCTCCAGGTAGTCCGGTGCGCCCGCGCCGTCCACGGGGGTCATGGCGAGCGACTGGAAGACAAGATTCTGGGGGGCCGTGACACTGGCGGAGACCGCGAAGTCGGTGAGCCCGTGCTCGATCTCGCTCGCACCGCAGTCGATCAGACTGCGCAGGACGCCGTAGGTGACCCGGTCCTCACCGGTCAGGTCTTCCCGGGGTACGGCGGTCAGCCGCTTCCCCAGATCGAGCAGACCGGCCCGATGCCTTGCGGCAGCCTCCGGCGACGGGTCGGGCACCTCGTGGGCGTGACCGGCGACCCCCATGAGGGGCGCGGCGAACGGGTCGAACGCCATCTCCGCGGCGAAGTACTCCGCGGCCAGATCGGAAAGTTCCGCTTGATGGTCCTGCTCAGCCATGTGTTGCTCCCGATGTCGGCAGTGCGACGGCAGTGTGATGTCCGCATTGCGATGCAGCGAGTATTCGATCCCACTCGCCGCAGTGTCAATAGACTGCGTCGTTCAGTTCCGAATGAATGATGGCTAGGGGATACACTTCCGGCATGACTCGGGACCAACAGGCGCATCTGCGGTTCGCCGACGTGGTGGCCACACTGCTCGGAGCCGACGTGCCGCCCATGGCGGGCAGGATGGTCGGAATACTCCTCATCGCGGAGGAACCCCGACTGGCCACCAAACAGCTCGCGGCTCGCATGGAAGCCAGCCCGGTGACCGTCTCCAGCATGGGAAGACTGCTGCGCCGGCTGAACATGGTCGAACGGACGGTGTCACCCGAGACCCGGCAGGACGAGTTCAGTCTGCGCTCGGCCCACTGGCCCGACGTCTACCAGGACAACGCACGCGAGGTGTCCCGGCTGGTGGCGATCCTCGACGAGCAACTCGCCGACCCCCGACTCCCCGACGCGCCCCGGGTCCGCATTCTCGAAATGCGCAACTTCCACGCCTTCCTCCTGGCCAACATCCCCGAACTGCTCGACCGGTTCGCGCGGTGGCGTGCCGACCACGGCCCACTCGCCGTGTTCCCCGCGACCGACGACACCGACGCGCCGGCCGGGCCGCAGGACTGACGGGAGGCCGGACACCCCCGACCGGAGGAGTGGCGGAGAACCACAGCGCCACAACGGCCCTGGCCGCCCAACGCCTCTGCGGCCCACGGTCTGGCGCAGCGGATGGTACCGACGGTACCGTGGATACCATGACCAAAGCCATGAACCTGCGCTTCCCTGACCCGGCTCAGCGGGCCGCGATCGAGGCCGCCGCGAGGCAGGAGGGTGTCAGCCTCCAGGAGTACATCCTCTCCGCGGCCTACGACCGTGCGACGGCCGTGGAGAAGCACTTCCTCGACGCGTTCCGGGAGTCGATGGACCGCAGCGGTGACGCTTTCGACGAGGACACCCGCCCGGCCGGGGCCGGCGCGGCGCAACGCGCCGGGGAACTGGAAGCGCGTCTTGAGCTTGAGGCGCTACAGGAGCGGGGCCACGCCGCGTGACCGAGGACAATCCCGCCCACCCTCTCGACGTGGCCTTTCTTCTGCACGCCGCCGAGTTGCTGCCTGGTGATCCCCAAGTGGACGACTACGGTCCGCTGTATGCGGCGGTCGCGCGGGTGAACGCCCGTGCGATGGAGCGTGAGGTGTACGGTTCCGTCTTCCTCAGGGCCGCCGCGCTGCTCGAAACGCTCGCGCGGCTGCCGTGCCTGGAGCATTCCAACGAGCGGTTCGCATGGCACTCCGCGGAGGCGTACCTGATGTTGAACGGGTACCGGCTCGACTATCCGCCGAAGGAGGCGGTGGCACTGGTACGTGATGCCGCGTCCGGCGGGAAGGGTGTCGGGCTGATCGGCCGTCAACTGCGGGCGTGGAGAATCTCCTGAGTCGCCCAGCCCGGCAGCCGGTCGGTTCGGGTCAGCCGGTCTCGGTCTTCGTTTGCGGGCGGGAGCGGGTGGCCGCGTCGGAGGACGTGAAGCTGGCCAGGAAGTTCAGTGCCTCCTCGGCGGGGCTCCCGGGCGGAGCCGTGTAGATCACGAGGAGGTGGTGGGCGGCGCCGGGGACCTGAAAGGTCTCGTAGTTCAGTGTGACGTCTCCGACGGTGGGGTGCCGGAAGCGCTTGGGTCCGTGGTTCTTCTCGTGCACATGATGGCTGGCCCACAACCGGCGGAAGGTCTCGCTGCCCAGTGACAGTTCGCCGATGAGACGTACGAGGTCCGCGTCGTGCGGCTGGCGTCCGGCGGCCATGCGCAGTATGCCGACCGTGGTGCGCGCGGCTTCGTCCCAGTCGAGGTGGATCTGTCGTGCGTCCGGGTCCAGGAAGATCCGGCGGGCCATGTTCCGCTCGCGTGGCGGGAGCGTGGGGAAGTCGGCGATCAGCGCGGCTGCGAGCCGGTTCCAGGCCAGGACATCGTTGCGATCGTTCATGATCACCGCGGGGGCGCCGGGGATGGCGTCGACGATCTGCCGCAGGGCGGGTCGCAGCACGTCGCCCCGTGCGGTGGCCGCTGTCGTCGCGCCGGCGGCGCGGGGTGGCCGGGCCAGGTCGTACAGGTGGGCGCGCTCGGCGGATCCCAGGTTCAGTGCCCTGCTGAGTGCGTCAAGGACCTCGTCGGAGGGGTGATCGGCCCGCCCCTGCTCCAGGCGTACGTAGTAGTCGGTGCTGAGTCCGACCAGTTCAGCGACCTCTTCGCGGCGCAGGCCGGGGACACGGCGGCGGCCGGTCGGCGGCAGTCCCACGTCCGCCGGTGACACCAGGGCCCGCCGGGTCCTGAGGTAGTCGCCGAGGCTGTTGGCGATGATGCTCGTATCGGCCATACGTTCCAGTATGGAGGCTTCGTCAGGGACGCGAGGGCCGGAAGGTGGCCCTGTCGATCCCAGGGAATCACGGTCTCTTCATCCGCCGGTGGCCCTCGCCGACGATCGAGGGCATGTCCACTCTCTCTTCTCCCGGCGCCGCACGCCGACCCGACCCGGATCGAACCCGTGCGAGCGATTCCCCGGCGGCCCCGTCACCCGGTGCGCCCCTGGCCCAGCCCGGGGGCGACGGCGGGCGCGGCTACTGGCCCACGGTGGTCGCGGTCGGGTCCGCCAGCATGATGCTGCCGTTCTCCGTGACCGGGGCCGCGGTGGCCCTGCCGAGCATGGCGGCGCACCTGGGCTCCTCGGTCGGCACCGCGCAGTGGATGCTGAACGGCTTCAACATCACCTTCGCCGCCCTGCCGCTCGCGGCCGGCAGTCTCGCGGACCGGCTCGGCCGGCGCCGGGTGCTGCTGACCGGCATCGCACTGGTCGGTGCGCTGTCCCTGCTGGTCGCGCTGGCGCCTTCGATGGCCGTGGTCGATGTGGCCAGGGTGGTCCAGGGATGCGGGGCAGCGGCCGTGCTGGCCTCGGGAGCGGCGGTGCTGGCCCACTCCACCTCCGGGCGGCGCCGACAGCTGGCCTTCGGGTTCCTCGGTACCTCCTTCGGTACGGGCCTCGCGATCGGGCCGCTGGTCGCCGGGGCCCTGATCGAAGCGGCCGGTTGGCGGTCGGTGTTCCTCCTGGTCACGGCCATGTCCCTACCGGCGTGGCTGTGCGCGAGGCGGGCTCCGGAATCACGCAACCCCGAGCGGCCCGCTCTCGACGTGGCCGGGCTGGCCACCTTCACCGCCGGGCTGACCTGTCTGTCCTTCGCCTTCGTACGGGCCGGGGCCGCGGGCTGGAGCGCTCCGAGCACCTTGCTGCTGCTCGCTGCCGCCGTGCTGCTGGTGGCGCTGTTCGCCGTGGTGGAGATGCGCCTGGGCGACCGCGCGATGTTCGACATCCGTCTGTTCCGCAGGCCCGAGTTCGTCGCGGTGGTCTGCCAGCCCTTCACGGTCACTCTCGGCTTCGTCGTCCTGCTGGTCTACCTGCCCGCCTATCTCCAGGGCGTCGCCGGTCACACCGTCCTGGCCAGCGGCCTGTTCCTGCTGCCGATGACCGCCCCCGTCCTGCTCCTGCCGCTCGCCGCAGGCCAGTTGGCCGCGCGTACCTCTGTACGAGCGGTGCTGACCGCCGCTTCCGCGCTGATCGTGGCCGGTGCGCTGCTCCTGGTGACCCTGCGCGGTGACGGATCATGGCCGGCACTGGCACTTCCTCTGCTGCCCTTCGGCGCGGGAGTGGGTCTGGCGTTCGGGGTCATGGACAATGCCGCCGTCAGCACTGTCCCGGTCGAGAACGCCGGTGCCGCGGCGGGCATCTTCAACACGATGCGCATCACCGGCGAGTCCGTCGCTGTCGCAGGTGCCGCGGCACTGCTCACCTCGCTCACCTCGGCCGGGTTGAGCGGCGGCGGCCTCCCCTCCGATGCCGCAACCCGGATCGCCGGGCAAGCCGTCCAGGGTCAGGTGGCCCAGGCACAGCACGCAGCCCTGGCCTCGGGCCTCACCAGTGCCTTCCACACCCTCGGCCTCATCCTCGCGGCCCTGTCCACGCTCGGTGCGATCCTCACCTACTTCGCGCTCGCACCCCACCGCACCGCCTCGCGCCACTGAACGCCCCCGGCCGTCGGTCAGCAGGAAGGCACGCGGTCGGCGTACGCCACCTCGTGCCGATCTTCCCCGCCACGGTCCTGGCCCTGGTGGGGCTGCCTGCTGTCATGGCTTCCCGGTGGCCCGGTGGACGAAGGCGGGTGGGAGGTTCGCCCACACCACATTCAAGCGCTCCAACCGGTCGAAGCGGTGGGCGAGTTCGGCGGTGAAGTGACGGGCGGGCGGAGTCCAGGACGCGTGCAGATAGGCGAAGGTGGTGAACCGGCCGCCGGGCGCGAGGACCGCGCTCACGGCGTCCATGATCTGCCCTCGGCGTTCCCGCGGCATGACCGTCCACGGCAGCCCGGAGACCACCGCGTCGACCGGTTCGCCCACCGCTGTGGCGAGCCCGGTGGCCGAACCCTGCACCACGGTCAGTCGTGGATCGCGCCGGGTGGCCGACAGCCTCGCGGCGAGCACAGGGTTCAGCTCCATCGCGACGAGCCGTGCGCCGGGTGCGAGGCGGGCGAGGATCGCGTCGGTGAACACCCCGGTCCCCGGGCCGAGTTCGACAACGAGCCGGGCCCGCTCCAGGCCGATTCCCTCGGTCATCGCGAGCGCCAGCCGCCGTGAGCTGGCCGCCACGGCTCCGGTCATGAGGGGCCGCCTGAGGAACTCGCTGGTGATCGACATGACTGTCATGCTCGAAGCGGCCCGGGTGGCCGCACGTCGTATCCCCGGCCCGTGCGTGTACGACTCCAGGAGGACCGCGCGACCCCCGGCAGGACGATGTGGGGAGCGGGCCCCCGCCCTAGCGTGAGGTGGTGCATCGGCTGATCGAGACGCTGTCCCGCTTGCGGCGGAGCCACCCGTGGCTGGCGGACCTTCTGCTGGTGGTGCTGGTGGCCGTGCCCCCGGTGATCCGCCCGCAGCCGGGCTGGCGGCCGGTCTGGGTGCAGACGGTTGTCTACCTGGCCCTGGTGCTGCCGCTGTTGTGGCGCCGTCGTCGGCCGGCGCTGGTCGCGGCGCTGGTGACCGTGGCGTTCTGGGCGCAGTACCTGGGAGAGGTGTGGGGACAGGAACCGGGGCGTGGCGCTGTCGCCCTGGCCGCGGTTCTCGCCACGCTCACCGTGCGCGGGCTGCGCCGGGTCGCCGCGGCGACGGTGGTCTGTACCGCCTGCTGCGTTGTGCTGTGGATTCCCGCGTGGCAGCGGGACCACGGGGGTTCGGGCGGGGTTCGGGCGCCCGCGGCGTCTGGCTCACCCCGCTCGCGGTGGGGCTCCTGCTGGCCGGGGACTGGGTGTTCGGCGAGTACGTCCGTGCCCGGCGTGCCTATATCGCCGAGTTCGAGCGGCGGGCCGTGTCGGCCGAGTCGGAGCGCCTCGCCCTGGCCCAGGTCGCCGTCGCCGAGGAGCGCGCACGCATCGCCCGCGAGATGCACGATGTCCTCGCGCACAGCGTGAGCGTGATGGTGCTGAACGCCGAGGGCGGCAGGCTGATGCGGCAGGTGGACCCCGCCGTCGTGGACCGCACTCTCGGTGTCATCAGCGCGACCGGGCGGGAGGCGCTGGGCGAACTGCGCCGGTTGCTGGAGGTGCTGCGTACTCCCGACGACCTGGGCGCCTCAGCCAGTGGCCCCGACCCCTGTCCCCACCCCGATCACCGCTCCGATCCCGGTGGGCGCACCGGGCACCTCGCGGCCGATCTGCGGCGGCTGGTCGGACGCCTCGACACCAGCGGCACCCGCGCCTGGCTGGACCTGCGCGGAGAGCGGTCCGGCCTTCCTGCGGACCTCGTCCTTCAGGCGTACCGCATCGTGCAGGAGGCACTCACCAACGTGGTCAAGCACGCGCCGCCGGACGCCACCATCCTCGTACAGGTCGACACCGGTACCGAGGGGCCCGGGAGGCTCGTCCGTGTCCGGGTGGAGAACTCGGGCGGCACCGGAGGTGGGGTGGCACTCGCTGCCCCGCTGCGTCCCTCCGGTCGTGGACTCGCCGGCATGCGCGAACGCACCGCGCTGTACGGCGGGAGCGTCGACGCCGGGCCCACGCCCGATGGCGGCTACCGGGTCGCCGCCACCCTGCGCCCCACCGAAACCGAGCCGGCCCGTGACCCGCCCGGCCCCGCAACCGGCTCCCGGTCCGTCCGCGTCCCGGGTGCTGATCTGCGACGACCAGGAGCTGATCCGGATGGGGCTGCGCATGGTCATCGACAGCCAGCCGGACCTCACCGTGGTGGGCGAGGCCGCCGACGGCGACGCGGCGATCACGGGCGTGGCCGCCCTGGCACCGGACCTCGTCCTGATGGACGTACGCATGCCGGGCCTGGACGGGCTGGCCGCGACCGAACGGCTCTGCGCACGGCCCGATGGGCCCCTCATCCTCGTCGTCACCACCTTCGACCTCGATGAGTACGCCTACGCGGCCCTGCGGGCCGGCGCGAACGGCTTCCTGGTCAAGGACGCCCCCGCCGAGGAGATCCTGGTGACGGTCCGTGCGGTGCTGCGGGGCGAGGTCATGGTGGCGCCCTCACTCACCCGGCGCCTGGTCGAGCGCTTCATCCTGCACACCCCCTCACGCGTGCCCGAGGAGCGCAGCCGCCTGGCCGCGCTCACCGAGCGGGAGCGGGAAGTCCTCGCCCTGGTCGCCCGGGGACTGGCCAACGGCGAGATCGCGGACCGCCTCTTCATCGGCGAGACGACCGTCAAGACCCACCTCGGCCGCGTCCTGACCAAACTCGGCCTGCGGGACCGTGTCCACGCGGTGATCTTCGCCTACGAAAGCGGTCTGGTGAGGGCCGGTGACTGAGCGGCGACCCGGCGCTGGAAGGTCTGGCAGGAGAACTCACGTGGCCACAGGTGCGAGCCGTGGCCGGCCCTCTGCCCATGGCCACCTTGGGCCGCTGTTCCTTGATCCTCAAGCGGGGCCGGCCCCGGTGGCAACTCGCCACCCGGGGCATCCCCTGGCCCCCGCCGAAAGACTGGCGACAGCGGCTCCCCCACCGGGCCGTGCCGCCCCCGCGACTACACGGTGGTCGGCTCCCAGACCGGCAGCCAGAGGTCGTTGTCCTCGCCCTGGCTGGAACAGGTGTACTGGATCAGCGGGTTGCCCTCGCCCGTGCCGCCGCGGACGTTGAGGCACTTGCCGCTGTGCCGGGCGACGAGCTGGTAGCCGTTCCCCTTCGCGACGAACCGCCACTGCTGATGGTGGCCGGTGTCACAGGTCCACTGGATGATCTCGGTCTCCTCGGCGGTGTCACCGTTCTTCACGTCCAGGCACTTGCCGCTGTGCACGGACGCGAAGCGCACATAGCCACCGCCCATGTCCTCGGCCGTCCAGCGGGCGCTGCCGCCGAAGGAGAAGGCCCCCTGGACGATCGCGGCCCCGTCGTCCACGGAGGCCCCCTTCACCTCGGCGAGCTGCTCGGCGTCGGAGGCCAGTCGCAGGGTCAGCTGGCGCAGCGAGGGCGGTGCCGCCTGCTGGGCCGCCGCGGCACCGGCCGGGGCGGCCGGAACGGCCAGCAGGGCCGCCGTCGCCACGGACACACCTGCACCGGCCAGCCATGTGCGAGGAATGGACATATTTGACTCCTGTCGGGTGAAAGAGCACACAAAGCACC
Organism: Streptomyces sp. NPDC059477; assembly: GCF_042749375.1. NCBI lineage: Bacteria > Bacillati > Actinomycetota > Actinomycetes > Kitasatosporales > Streptomycetaceae > Streptomyces > Streptomyces sp. NPDC059477. The sequence continues at coordinate 52,959 of NZ_JBHYUG010000015.1, forward strand.
GATTTCTCACCGGCCAGTGGGACCCTAGAGCCAACCTCGCCACCCCAGCCATCCCCCTCAGGGGCGACTTGCCGCTCACACCCTTGACGGGTCCGCGCAGATGAAGACCGCCTTTTACGATGTCCCCCGTACCGGCGTACGGGATTTCATGAGCGGCTGGATTCGTGTGCCGAAGTTCTCCACACCTTCGAGGAATTCATCGAAGACCAGAATGATCCCCTTGACGCCGTGGACCTCGCTGATCTGGTCGAGCATCTTCGCGACGGTCTCGTAAGACCCGACGAGCGTGCCCATGTTGAGGTTCACGGCTCCCTCGGGCAGCGCCACGGTCTTCGCCGTCGAGGAGTCGTCGGCGTCCTTGTCCTTCGCCGTCTGGTCCGTCAGATACCCCAGTGCCGCGAGGTCGGCGTTGTCGTGGTAGTCCTTCCACTTCGCCTGCGCGGCACTGTCGGTCTCGTCCGCGATGATCATGAACAGCGCGAAGGCGCCGACGTCGCGGCCGGTCGTACGCGCTTGTTCGGCGAGCGTGGCCGTGGCCTCGGAGAGGGCGAGCGGAGTGTTGACCCCGCTGCCCAGAATGAAGTTTCCGTCGGCGTACTCGGCGGCGAACCTCATCCCCGTACCGCTCTGCCCCGCGGCGAGGATGTCGATGTGCCCGTTCGCCGGGCGCGGAGACAGCACGCAGCCGTCCATCCGGTAGTACTCGCCCTTGAAGTCGCTGGTGCCCTCGCTCCACAACTGCCGCAGCACAGTGACGTATTCGGCGGCACGCGCGTAACGGGTGGTGAAGTGTTCGTCTCCGGGCCACAGGCCCATCTGGGCGTACTCGGCGGGCGCCCAGCCGCTGACGATGTTGACGCCGGCCCGGCCGGGGGCGACCGAGTCGATGGTCACCGCCATCCGCGCGGCCATCGCCGGGGGCAGGGCGAGGATGGGGGCGGAGGCGTACAGCCTGATGCGGTCCGTCACGGCGGCCAGTGCCGCTGTCAGGGTGAACGACTCAAGGCAGTGGTCCCAGAATTCCGTCTCGCCACCGAAACCCTTGAGTTTGATCATCGATAACGCGAAGTCCAGGCCGTGCTTCTCGGCCCGCTGCACGATGGTCCTGTTCAGTTCGAAGGTCGGCATGTATTGCGGAGAACTCTTCGAAATGAGCCAGCCGTTGTTCCCGATGGGGAGGAAGACCCCGATGTCCATTTCACTCCTCGGTCACCGGGGCAGGCGACGCACGGACCGTTTCCCGCCCCTGTGGGGTGTGGTCGGGAGGGTCACCGCCGTCGTACGGCCCACAGCCGGTCGCCCTCGCTGCGGGTCACCTTACTGCGGGTGTCCGTGGCCTCGGTGGCTGCCGCGAAGGTGTTCGCCCGGTCGCGCGGCCGGGTCGACCGCCGGTGGGGACCGGGGCCGGCTCCGTACGCCGGAGGGGCCGTGTCAGTCGGCCATGTCGAACCGGGGCTCCCCGCTCCGGGTGCGCTTGACCTCGTAGAAGCCCGGAACCGTGGCCATGAGGTGAAAGCCGTCCCACAGCCGGCCCGCCATCTCCCCGGTGGGAGCGGGCGAGACGACCGGTCCGAAGAAGCCGACCCGCTCGCCGTCGGGCGCGGCGAGCGACATCACGGGGGTGCCGATGTCGCCGCCGGCCAGGGCGACCGCCTGGGCGTGCGAGGAGCGGATCGCCCCGTCGTAGGCGGTGGACCCGGCGGCCTCCGCCAGTTCCTCGGGGAGCCCGGCATCCGCCAGGGCCGCCGTGAGGTTTCCCCAGTCGCCCTGGAGGTGGAAGCGGGTGCCCATCGCGGTGAAGAGGTCACCCAGTGCCCGCTGCCCGTGCCGCTCCTCGACCGCGGCGCAGACGCGTACCGGCGCCCACATGTAGTCCTCCCACTCGCCCTCGGGGTTGTCGTCCCGGTGCTCGTTGAGCACCGAGAGACTCATCACCCGCCAGTGGACGGTCACCGGCCGCACCTTGGTGACCTCCACCAGCCACCGTGAGGTGATCCAGGTGTACGGGCATACGGGGTCGAACCAGAAGTCCACGCTTCGCCGTTCAGTCATGTGCTCGACTCCTCACACCGTGTCCGGTCTGAAGGCTAACGCGGGGTGCGGCCCGCCGTGAGCACGGGCTCCGGCGCGGGAAGCGGGTGCACCTCCACCTCGTCGAGATCGCCCCCGGTCGCCCGTGGCCGACACCTCAGATGTGGCGCACGGCCTCGTCGTAGTTCAGGCGTGGCAGCCGGTCGAACCACGGGGCGGTGCCGGGATGGCCGATGTTGACCACGAGGAACGAGTTCCAGTCGGCCTCGGGGAAGAACTCGGCGTCGATCCCGGCGGCGTCGAAGCCTCCCAGGGGCCCGGCGGCCAGGCCGACCGCCCGGACGGCGAAGAGGAAGTAGGCGGCCTGGAGCCACCCGCTTCCCGTGGCGATCCGCCCGTGCAGCTCAGGGTCGTTGTCGAGGGCGTCGCGCAGTTGCGGGCGGAAGGGCAGCAGGCGGGGAATGTGATGGTGGTAGGTGTTGTCGACAGCCAGGACGGCGTTGACCGGGGCGGACTTCGCCTTGGTGGTGTTTCCGGCGTCCAGGTGCGGCAGCAACCGGTCCTTGCTCTCCGGGGTGGTGAGGTAGAGGATGCGAAGGGGCAGGGTGTTGGCCCAGGTCGGTCCCCATTTCATCAGCTCGTAGATCTCCTTGAGCTGCTGCTGGGACACCGGACGCTCGCTGAAGTTGTTGACGGTGCGTGCGTGGGTGAAGAGGGTGGCGCGGCCGTTCTCGTCGAGCCTGGAGAGGGTGATCTCGGCGTCTTCGGGCGTGGGGGTGTCGGGCATGGTTTCCCTTTCGGAGTTGGGGGCCTGTCGGCTTACCGCTGGATCGCCTTCACTTCCAGGAATTCCTCCAGGCCGTAGCGGCCGAGTTCACGGCCGTTGCCGGACTGCTTGTAGCCGCCGAACGGTGCCAGCGGGTTGAACGCGCCGCCGTTCACATCCACCTGGCCGGTGCGCAGCCGCCGGGCGACCGCCAGGGCGTGCTCGGGCTCGCCGAACACCGCGCCGGCCAGCCCGTAGATCGAGTCGTTGGCGATCCGCACCGCCTGTTCCTCGTCGGCGTACGGGATCACCGAGAGCACCGGGCCGAAGATCTCCTCCTGGGCGATCACCGAGTCCGGGGCGACGTTGCCGAACACGGTGGGCTGCACATAGGCGCCGTCCCCCATGCCCGCCACGGGGCCAGGACCGCCGAAGACCAGAGTGGCTCCGTCCGCCACACCACGCTCGATGTAGCCGTTCACCCGGTGCTGGTGGGCCGCCGAGGACATCGGGCCGACGCGGGTGCTCTCCTGTACCGGGTCGCCCAGGGTGTGCTTGGCGGCAGCCGCGGCCAAGGCCTCCACGATCTCGTCGTGCCGGGCGGCGGGCACCAGCATCCGTGTCCAGGCGGTGCAGGTCTGGCCGCCGTTGGCGAAGGCGTTGGCCAGTCCCAGCTTCACGGCTCGGGCCAGATCGGCGTCGTCCAGGATGACGTTGGCGGACTTGCCGCCCAGTTCCAGCGCCACCCGTTTCACGTTCTGCGCCGCGACCACGGACACCCTCTTGCCGGCCCCGGTCGACCCGGTGAAGGACACCATGTCCACGTCCGGGTGGGCCGCGAGGGCCTCGCCGGCCACCGGGCCGGTGCCGTGCACGAGGTTGAACGCCCCGGCGGGCAGACCGGCCGCCTCGGCGATCTCGCCCAGGATGACAGCGGTCAGCGGTGCGATCTCGGACGGCTTGAGCACCACGGTGTTGCCGCCGAGCAGCGCCGGCGCGACCTTGGAGACGATCTGGTGCAGCGGGTAGTTCCAGGGGGTGATCGCCCCGACCACGCCGATCGGCTCGCGCACCACCAGGGAGTTGCCGATCTCCTCGGTCCACGGGAAGTCGGTGGCGACCGCGGCGACCCCGGCCGAGGTGGCGGCGGGTACTCCCGCCTGCACCGCGCGTGAGAAGCGGATCGGCGAGCCCATCTCGGCCGTGATGCTGGCGGCGATCTCGTCGCGGCGCGTGGTGATGCCGTCGGCGATGCGCCGCACCACGGCGATCCGCTCTTCGACCGCCGTGGCCGACCAGCCCGGGAGGGCCGCGCGGGCGGCGGCCACCGCGGTGTCCACATCGGCGGCCGAGCCCGCGGGTACGGTGGCGATCGCCTTGCCGGTGGCCGGGTTCACCACGTCGATGTGCTCGCCGTCGCCGTGGACGCGACGGCCGTTGATCCAGTGCGGGAAACTCTCAGCCATGGGTCCGCTCCCCCTTCTTGAGGATCGGGCCGGTGCTGACGGGGCGGCGCGACGGGCGACGGCCGGGCGCGAGCCCGGCCGGACCGGCGCCGATGATGCCGAGGGCGGTACGCGGGGTGGTGCGCATCGTTTGGCGGTGTCCTTCCTGGAGATGGTTCCCGAACACGGTCCTGTGGACGGACCCTGAGCGGGTTCTTCGGTATGCGGTGGCCGGCCGGGGCAGGGCCCGTGCCGTGTGCCGGGCTACTTGCCCTCGAAGCGCGGCGTACGGCGCTCGATGAACGACGCGGCGGCTTCGGCCGCGTCCGCCGTGGCGACGGTGAAGGCCTGACGGCCGCTTTCCACTTCGAGGTAGGCGGCGAGGTCCATCGACTCGGCGTCGAGCAGATTCTGTTTCATGGCGGACAGCGCGAGCGGTGCCCGCGCGGCCAGGCCCTCGGCCACCGAGCGCACTTCCGGCAGCAGCTCCGCGCCGGGAAACGTGCCGGTCACCAGCCCCACCCGTTGTGCCTCGGCCGCGTCGAAGCGCTCCGACAGCAGGAACAGGGACCGGGTCAGCTGGGCACCCAGGGTCCGGGTGGCGAACCAGATGCCGCCGAAGTCGCCCGACACGCCCGCGCCGAGGAACGCCGTGCTGAAGCGCGCCGCATCCGCCGCGTACCGAAGATCGCAGGCGAGCGCGAGCGACAACCCGGCCCCGGCGCAGGCGCCGTTGATCGCGGCGATGGTGACCTGCGGCATCGTGTGCAGCAGCTGGCTCGCCCGGACAAAGGTCCGCAGCCTGCGGTGCTGGCTGGTCAGGGGCGGTGCGCCGTTGATCTCGTCGAGCCCGGCGGACAGATCACCGCCGGCGCAGAACGCCTTGCCGTTGCCGGTCAGGAGCACGACCCGCACATCGCTGTCGGCCGCTATGTCTTCGAGGGCGGTCAGCAGTCCGTCGAGCAGCCCGGAGGTCATGCTGTTCATCCGTGCCGGGCGATTCAGCCGGACCGTCGCGATCGCTCCCTCCCGGCTCACCTGGACCGCGTCATTCACCACAGCCGACATCGGGACTCCGTTCGCATGCATCGATGTGTGCCGGCCGGTCATGGGTCCGCCGCGTTCCCGCCGGGAGCGCATGGTGGTTCTCCGGGGGTCCTGGCGGGTCATGTCAGCCGGGTGGCCATGATGGGCGGCGATCACACCCCGGCGCTTGGTCGCGATGCCCAAGACCACGGGGACGCTTTGCACGGATCGCCCAAGCCGCGTCATCATCACGGTGGCGCGCCGGTGGCGCTCGAACCACGGTTGCGCGCATCACGGTGACACACGAATCGCCTTTGAGCGTGTCTCGGTCACACGAATCAGAGTCGTCTGAACCACGATTGCACGAATCGCGCAAAGATCACCGGCAGCGCTGTCCAGGATTGTGCAACGAGGCCAAGCCCATACGCCCTGGCCTGTGGTGATGATACCGGAATACGAGGAGCCGACACCGAGGGAATGACTCCGGGCGGGGAAACGTGACAGCTACCGAATTGGATCCGGTATTCCTGGTCCACAAGTCACTCTCTCAGAATGACGTCGTGTCTTCCATCGCATCCATAGGCGAAAGTGGTGACTCATGGCAACGATGCCCTGGGACGAGCTGGTTCAATTCTGTCGGCAGCTCGGTCAAAACCTCATAGGCAAAGAACTGTACGTCGTGTTCTCCGACCCGGTCGATGGCCTGGACCCGGTGCTGAAGAACCTCGAACCCCATCTGGCGTACCAGATCAAGTTGCAGGACGAAGGCGTGATGTTCGCCGCCGGACCGCTCTCCAGCGCGGGTGGCACGGAGTACAACGGGCACGGGGTGTTCGTCTATCACGCGGAGTCGATCGACGACGCCACCCGGATCGCCGCCTCGGACCCGATGCACCAGGCGGGTGCCCGGACGTTCCGTGTGCTGCCCTGGCTGCTCAACGAAGGCACGCTGCGGACGTGACCGCGAGCCAGGACCCGAGCCGTAGATCGCGGTCTCACTGACGACCGGCTGAAGACGGCTGGTGAGGACGGCACGGCCGCCACGCGGCACCGGCCCTCCCGTCGGCCCACCCCGACCGACTCACCAGCTCACCAGCGCCCGGCGCAAGACGTGGGGACCTCACTTCGTCGCGCCGCCGCTGGACGCCGGGACGCCGAGCCAGTACCGCTGTGCCCTCGGACTCCCTCCCGGCGGGACCGGCCCCCGCCACCACACCTGCGTGGACCGGACCGCCGTACGGCCGTACCCGCGAGCGCCGCCGGAACCCGGGCGCATCCCGCCCCGCACGGCGAAATGCCGAGGTGCCGGCGGTGAGCGGACGTTTACCTCTTCGCTCGCGCGGACCGGCGCGGTACCGTCGGTGCCCGCCGCTCCGCCACCACAACATCACGCGCGATCACCCGCGCCGCTCCCTCGCGTCCGGCTCATCGTCGGCCCGGCCTCCTCCCGCCGACGAGCCGACCGCGATCCCCCGCGGTTTCAGCCGACAGGAGACCCATCATGTCCCACGCCACGCCAGCCCCCGCGAGAAGCAGACCCAAGGCCGAGACACCCGCGCACGACCTCCCCATGCGCACGATCGTCACCGGCTCACTGATCCTCCTCTTCTCCTACCTGCTCAACGCCATGGACCGGCAGGTCTTCGGCCCGCTCCTGCCCAGCATCCGCGAGGAGTACGGCTTCTCACTGGCCCAGGGCGGCACGCTCGCCACCGTCTTCACCCTGGGGATGGCGGTGGCCGGGCTCCCCACCGGCTATCTCCTGGACCGCTTCAGCCGTAAGACGGTCATGCTCGTCAGCATCGTCATCTACTCGCTCGGCACCCTGGCCACGCCCCTGGCCACCGGCTTCGCCGACATGACCGTGTACCGGATCGTGTCCGGGTTCGGTGAGGGCATGCAGACGGCGGCGCTGTTCGCGGCCATCGGCGCGTTCTTCTCCCACAACCGCACCTTCGCCCTCGGCTGTGCGGGTACCGCCTACGGTCTGGGCACCTTCATCGGACCGCTCGCCGGGGTCCAGATGCAGACCGCGCTCGGCTCCTGGCGCCTCCCCTTCGTGGTGCTGGGAACGGCCGGCCTCGTCATCACGGCGATCGCCCTCTTCGCCGTCAACCGCGGACTCACCGAGCGCGCCGACGAGCGCCCTGCCTCGATCGCGGGCAACTCCCATCTGCCCGCCTCTCCCTACAACCGTGACAGCCTGGCCCTGGCACTCAGCGCCGCCATCAGCGGGGTGGCCGTCTACGGCTTCCTCGGGCTGTACCCGACGTACCTGATCAGCCATCTGGACTACACGGCCACCCAGGCTGCCCTGGCCATGAGCTTCGTGGGCTTCGGTGCCCTGCTGGCGCCGCTGTCCGGCTGGCTGGGCGACCGGGTCGACCAGCGCAAGGTCCTGATCGTCGCCTACGCCGCACTCTCGGTGACCAGCCTGTTCATCTACCAGACGGAGGTCACCCTGGGCTGGCAGTGTCTGTTCGCGTTCTTCATGGGCGTCTTCGGCCTCGGCACGCTCTACACCAACCACAACAGCGCGATCCAGCGGGCCGTGCGGCCCGACCAGGTGGGGCGCAGTACGGGACTGTTCGTCACCAGCTTCTACCTCTGCGCCGCCTTCTCCGGGCTGCTGTTCGCCTCGCTCGTGGAGATGTCCGGCTGGGGCGCGGCCGGTCTGTGGCAGGTCACCCTGCTCCCGCTGGTGGCCATCTGCGTGGTGGCCTGCGTACGCCGGGCCGGCTTCGCGGACCGGGCGGCGGCCGACCGGCCCGCCGACTGACGAACGCCACTCGACAACGCCACTCTTCGCTCCCGGGACGCCTCTCCTCGTCACTGCCCGTGATGCCTCCCCGCGTCACTCCCCCGGCGCCTCCCCGCGCCACCCCCGGGACGACACCTCGCGCCGCCACCGGCGACGCCTCCCCGTATCACCCCCCGGTGGGCGGGAGCCCACTCCCCGCCCACCGGGGGCCCCAGCCGTGCTCCGGAATCCCGGCGCGACGGCGCCTCAGCCCCGCCGAAAGGAAGCTCACGCAGCATGAGCAGCACCGTGCATCGCCCGCGTCCCCGCCGCTCCTGCCTCGCCGTCCCGGGCAGCAACCCCCGCTTCCTGGAGAAGGCCCAGACCCTCGCCGCGGACCAGGTGTTCCTGGACCTTGAGGACGCCTGCGCCCCGGCGGTCAAGGAGAAGGCCCGGCACCTGATCGTGGACGCGCTCAACACCGGTGACTGGACCGGCAAGACGCGGGTGCTCCGGGTCAACGACTGGACCACGCACTGGACCTACCGCGATGTCGTCACCGTGGTCGAGGGCGCGGGGCAGCACCTCGACTGTGTCATGCTCCCCAAGGTCCGGGACGCCGCCCAGATCAAGGCACTGGACATGCTCCTCACCCAGATCGAGCGGACCATGGGCTTCGAGGCCGGACGGATCGGTATCGAGGCACAGATCGAGAGCGCCGAGGGCCTGGTCGCCGTGGAGGACATCGCGGCTGCCTCCCAGCGCCTTGAGACGCTCATCTTCGGCCCCGCCGACTTCATGGCCTCCATCGGGATGAAGTCACTCGTCGTGGGCGAGCAGCCACCCGGCTATCCGGCGGACGCCTACCACCACATCCTGATGCGCATCCTGATGGCCGCGCGCTCCCACGGCCTCCAGGCCATCGACGGGCCGTATCTCCAGATCCGCGACCCGGCCGGGTTCGCCGAGGTCGCCGGCCGCTCGGCGGCACTGGGATTCGACGGCAAGTGGGTGCTGCACCCGGACCAGATCGCCGCCGCGAACGAGATCTTCTCGCCCTCGCAGGAGGACTACGACCACGCCGAGATGATTCTCGACGCCTACGCCTGGTACACCTCGCAGGCCGGCGGGTTCAAGGGCTCCGCGATGCTGGGCGACGAGATGATCGACGAGGCCAGCCGCAAGATGGCCCTCGTCGTCGTCGGCCAGGGCCGCGCGGCCGGTCTGCGGCGCACCACCGTCTTCACGCCCCCGACGGCGTAGGAACGCGGCGGATGGATCGCTCGAACCACACCGTCTTCCCGTGGCCGCTCGGTGCGGTGCCCCAGTCGGAGGCCAGCGCGTCGACGATGATCAGCCCGCGGCCGTGCTCCCACTCCGAGCCCGGCTGGTTGGAGAGGACGATCGGCTCCGGCACGGGGGGTGTCGGGTCGGAGTCACGGACCTCGACCCTGATGTGTTTCCCGTGCACCCGCATCCGGATGTCGACGCCGCTGTCGGCGTGCACCAGCGCGTTGGTGACCACCTCGGACGTCATCAGCTCCACGTCCTCCGTGTGTTCATCGAGGTGCCACGCGTGGAGGAGGTCCCGCACGAAGGTACGTGAGGCCCTGACCGCCTGGAGATCGTGGCGCTGGACGCTCAGCCTGCCGGTGTGCCGGCCGCCGTCGGTCCGGCCGCCCTCGTACCGGGCCATCAGCAGCGCGACATCGTCGCGACGGGCCCGTTCCCGCGGTCCCGCCGCGAGCACCAGATCGACCAGTCGCTCCGGCTGGGTGTCCCCGGGGGAGCCGAGCGACGCGAGGAGTGACTCCGGGGTGGCCGCGTCGGCGGCGGACGACCAGCTGAGGCCGTTGGTGTGCAGCATGAGCAGGGTCGCGGGCGGGAGCGACAGCTCGGCCGACGTGTAGACGGTGCGCGGGTCGACGCCCAGCGGCGGGCCGGTACGCAGGTCCGCGACCGTCACCGATCCGTCCGGGTGCCGGACCACCGGGGCCGGATGTCCCGCCGAGGCGGCGTCGAGCATCCCGTCACCCAGGTCCAGGACAGCGACACAGCAGGTCGCCAACAGGTCGGTGTCCAGCTGGAACAGCAGGCGATTGGTCCGCCGGAGCACGGTGGCCGGGGGGTGACCCTCCATGAAGTAGGCCCGTACCGCGGTGCGCAGCTGCGCCATGACCACGGAGCTGTCGATCGAATGGCCCTCGACGTCACCGACGACCAGCCCGGCCGTCGACTCGTCCCGGACCATCACGTCGTACCAGTCTCCGCCCAGGGTGGACGCACCTGACGGGACGTAGCGGGCCGCCAGGGCGAGGCCGGGGATGTCCCAGGCCGCCTCGGGCAGCAGCTTGTTCTGCACGCGCTCGGCCAGACTCCGGCCGGACTGGCTCAGCCGGGCCCGGACGAGGGTGGGTCCGAGCAGATTGGCCATCATCAACAGGATGATCTGCTCCTGGGCGCTGGGGTTCACCGGACCCTCGAACCCCAGCGCGCAGGCCCCCACGGCAAGGGAGCCGACCATGATCGGAAGAAAGACCCAGCCGCCCCGCACGCCGTCCTCCACGCGCCGGCCGTCCTCGGTGCCGGGGTAGGCGTTCACCAGCGCCGCCCGGTCCCGGTAGCACAGGGGCACTTGCGACCGCATCACCTCTCTGAGCGGGTCCCCGTCGTGGTGCGCGCTGGATCCGTGCAGCCGTTTGACGGCCTCCTGTGGGCAGTTGCCGTACCCGGCCACCCAGACCTTTCCGTACTCCACCGAGGTCACCAGGAACGCCGTGGCGCCGAACGGCTCCATGATCCGCTCCTGCACCACCTTCATGACCTCCGCGAAACCGCCCGCCTCGTTGAGCATCGCGGCCAGTTGGTGGATGTGGTACATGAACGTCACTTCGGTGGAAGCCGGGATCTCGGGCATCCCCCACTGGCTCGCCCCGGTGCTGCCGGCCGCCCTGCTGGCGACGGTGCGGGCCGAGTGCAGGACCGGCACGATGACCGGTTTGGTCCCCGGGGACATCGGCACGCCCTGGCCGGCCATCGTCGCCAGCCGCCCGGACAGATCGCGGGCGATGGCTTCCAGGCGCTCAGCGCGGCTCTCCGGCGTGGCGGCGGAGTCCTGCGTCCAGATCCCGGTGAGAGTGCCGAGGCGCCGGCCCTCGTGCGTGAGCGGGGCGGCCACGACGAGGGCCAGAATGGGCACCACACCCGGGAGCTGTGCCGCACCGGCGGTCGGTCGCTGCTGGGGGGCCATCGCGAGGGTGCCGCTGCGGAGGGCGTTCGCCGTGGGATGGGCGTCGGTGGCCGCGATGCGCTCGGGCATGACAACGATGGCGGGCGGGAGCCCGCCCGCCATCGTCAACCGCAGTGTCTCGCCGCCCGCTTCGAGGAGATGCACGAAGACGGCCTCGGCGGCGAGTTCGCGCACGGCTGCATGGAGCACCGTGACAAGGAACGTGTCCCGCTCGTGGACGCCGCGTGCCGTGGCGGTCCACCGCCGACCTGGCTTTCTGGGGCCAGGTCCGTCGTCAACGTGCTGTGCCATGGGAAGCGACACCTCGCTTCGCAGCTCCGTCATGTCCGGGCCGACCTCAGACCAGTATCGCCCCTGCCCCTCTGATCAGGCAGCCTACGCGTCGGCGAGCCACGCCGGTATCCGTCCGGTGTGGAGGTCCACGGCTTTGACCTGCGACGTCGAGGCCGGTCCGGAGCCGTGCCTCATGTTACCCATGGTAAGCAGCAACTTGACCGACCATTCGGTCAGGTGATCCCGTCCAGCCCCCGGTCAGGGGTCCCGTACGGCCCTCGGTCAGGCGGTCCGTACGGCTTTCAGGCGGTCCGGTACGGCGGGGGCTCCAGGCCGGCCGCCCACTGCTCGGCGCCGACCGCGTCCCGGATGTGGTCACGGGACGCCTCGGCGAGCCGGGTGGCCCGCTTCAGATCGGGGGCGATCAGCGCACCGCCGTACTTGAGCACCCGGCCGTTGACCAGGACCGTGTCCACCTCGGCGCGGCTCGCCTGGAAGACGATCTGGTGAACGGCGTTGGTGAGCGGGACCATCGAGGGGGTGTCGGCCCGCAGCATCACCAGGTCGGCCAGCTTGCCCGGGGTGATCGACCCCAGCTTCGAGCCCAGGCCGAGCGCGTCGGCGCCACCCTGGGTCGCGTAGTGGAGGACGTCCTCCGTACGCAGATCGTTGTTGATGACCGTCTTGCCCTCGGCGTGGGCCGCCTGGTGGTCGAGGCCACGGTCGGCGTTGAGGGTGGCCCGCATCGCGGAGAACATGTCGGCGCTCCACCAGATGCTGGTGTCGTTCGACAGCGAGATCGGGATGCCGTGCTCGCGCACCTTGCCGGTGGGCGGGTAGCCCTGACCGGCGTTCAGCTCGCTCTCGGCGGAGATCGAGACGTTGCCGCCGCTGTCGGCGATCATCTGGTAGTCGCTCTCCGTGAGCGACGAGGAGTGCACATAGGTGTTGGTCGGGAGCAGGAAGCCATTGTCCCGCAGGATCCTGATCCCGTCCTTGCCGGAGAAGTTCCAGACACCCGCGTGCTGGGTGACCATCAGGTCGTGGTCGCGGGCGAACTCCCAGGCCGGGCGCTCCGGGAAGGCCGGGTCGTTCGGCGTCTCCCAGGCGAGTTGCAGGGTGACCAACTGGTTGCTGGAGGAGAAGCGGGCGCGCTGGAGCCGGTCCACGTCACCGTCGACGGCCCACTTCTGCGGACCCGCGCTGATGTCGCCGAACGCCAGCCGGGCCCGCCCGCGCGAGTCGAACAGGGCGTCGGCGGCGGCCTCGGCGTGCTCGTAGGTGTACAGCCCGTGTGACCAGTCCAGGGTGGTGGTGACCCCGCTGTTGATGGCCTCCACCATGGAGAGGTAGTTCCCGGCGTAGATGTCCTCGGGGCGCCAGAGCTGGCCCCATCCGCCTTCGAACATGAACTGGAAGTAGTTCGCGATCGTCCACTCGGCGGCGACCCCGCGCAGCACGGTCTGCCACATGTGGCGGTGGGTGTCGATCATGCCGGGCATCAGGATGCGGTCGCGGCCGTCGACGACCACGGCGTTCGAGGGCGCGGCGAGGTTCGGGCCGACGGCCTTGATGGTCGCCCCGGTGACCAGCACATCGGCGTTCTGCTGGGTGCCCAGGCGCGGATCGCCGGTGACGACGGTCGCGCCGCGGAACAGGATCGGGCGGCCAGGGGTGAAGGACGGGACCGGCGCGGGCGCCTCGGGCCGGGCGGTGGCGGTCGCGGCGGCACCGAGCCCCAGACCGGCCGCGCCGACACCGGCGCCGGCGGCGAGGAAGGACCGGCGGCGCAGCGGCGGTCTGGAACGGTCCGTCTGAGGTGATGCGGCGTCATTGTTCATGACTGACTCCAAGTATTTACAGGCTACTTGAGGGGCCGTGGAAGGTATCGGGAGTGGCGGCGATCGGGGTTGATCGTCGGCGTCAGGCGTAGTGCCGGTAGATCGCCTCGGCCACGCAGGCCGGCTTGTCACTGCCGTCGACCTCCACGGTGAAGGTGAGGTGCAGCTGAACGGCGTTCCCCTTGACCTCCTCGACGGAGGCGACCGTGCCATGCAGGCGAATCTTGGCGCCGACCGGCACGGGGCTGGGGAAACGTACTTTGTCCAGGCCGTAATTGACGCTCATCGACGTACCGCTGACCTCCAGCAGTTCCTCGAAGAGCGGGATGATCAGGGACAGCGTGAGATAGCCATGGGCGATGGTGCGGCCGAAGGGGCCCTCCTTCGCCTTCTCCGGGTCGGTGTGGATCCACTGGTGGTCGCCGGTGGCGTCGGCGAAGGTGTTCACCCGCTCCTGGGTGATCTCCATCCAGCCGGTGCGGCCCAGGTCGGTTCCGGCGAGTGCCTTGAGGCCGTCGATGGTGTGGGCAAGGGTGGGCACGGTTTGTCCGTCCTTCTCTGGAGGGGTGAGCGGGAGGGGTGAGCGGGAGGGGTGAACGGGCGGGGCGGCGGCGGGGCGTCCGGGACCGGACGCGGCTCGCTCGCCCCGGTTGGTGGGGGTAGGTGGTGGAACCCGGGCCGGGCACCCGCTGTTCGCCGGTGCCCAGCCCATCGGCGGTTCAGGCGGCGTACTCCGGGGTGATCCGGTAGATCTGCCCGGTGCGTGTGAGCGCCTCCGCGTCCCACTCTCCCCCGACGCCGTCCACCAGCCACAGCGCGATGGTCCACAGGTCGGCCAGGGCGAGCTGTTCGTCCAGCGGTTCCAGTCCGGGGACGAGTGCGGCGACGCGTACCGCGGCGGGGAAGGGGAGGCCGGAGCTGCCGACGAACACCAGCTCGTAGTGGCGGCCGGCCAGGCTGAGCAGGCCGGGCGCCCCGAACGGATCAGCCGCCAGGCCGAAGGTGACCGACAGGAACTCCCGGAACTCCGGGTAGTGGCCGAGCTGGTGTTCCTCCAGCAGCGGCACCGACCGATGGCCTTCCGGACGCTGCTCGACGATGAGTACCTCGGGTGCTTCAGCCATTGCCCTGCCCTTCGTTCACCCGGCCGGCGAAGTCGGCCAGGAGCTTTCCGATCTCCGCACCGGAGTCCTCCTGGAGGAAGTGCCGCCCGGTCACCAGGTGCGGACCTTCGGCGTGCGGCCAGACGTCCTTCCAGTAGCGGGTGAACTCATCGGTGGTGAATACGTCGTCCTCGCGCCCCCAGATCACCGTCGCCGGCAGTCGCAGGGCCCGCATCTGTGCCTCCAGCCACCGGAACCGCTCTCTGGCGATGTCGGTGTCCCGGCCCAGCGGGATGGAGCGGGGCCAGGTCCAGGTCAGGGCGCGCTCGTCGGCATCCGCGGTGACCTCGGTGTAGCCGTCGCGGCCTTCGGCGGCGAACCGCTCCCGGTCGACCACGGACAGATACATGCCGCGTCCCGGCATCGCCCCGAGCTTGCCCATCACCAGGGGGCCCACCACCGGGGCGTGCATGAGCCGCCACGGCAGCACACGCGAATGGAATGCCGACCAGGGCTCCACCCACGCCCAGGTGGAGATGACCGCGACGGACGAGACGGCCTGCGGTCGCACGGCGAGCGCGGACAGTCCGGTGGGGCCGCCCCAGTCATGACAGACGAAGGTGGCGCCGCGCAGCTCCAGCGTGTCCAGCAGCGCGACCAGGTTGGCCGCGTGGTTGTCCAGGGTGTGGACGGTGTGGTCGTGCGGCTTCTCGGACAGTCCGAAGCCGATCTGGTCGGGCACCACCACGCGCAGTCCGGCGGCCAGCAGCGGCGGCACCACGTCCCGCCACAGATAGCCCCATGCCGGGTTGCCGTGCAGCAGCAGCACGGGAGGCGCGTCGCGTGGCCCCTCGTCGATGTAGTGCATGCGTCGGCCGTTCACCCGCACGAACCGTGACTGGAACGGGTAGCGGCTCCGAATGTCCTCGGGGAGTTCTGCGATCGTTCTTGGCATTCTCAACCTTCCGTTGTACGGCCTACCGTGTGCGGCCTGTGTCCGTTACCGACGTCAGCTGTCACGACCCACCTGCTCGTCCCACCGGGCGGACACGTACTTGGGCTGGGTGTAGAAGCGCCAGGCGGCGTTCGACAGTCCCGTGTCGCCGAAGACGGAGTCGTTCCACCCGCCGGCCCCGAAGGGCGCCACGGGCACCGGGATGGGCACGTTGACGCCGACCATTCCGGCCTGCGCGTCGCGCTGGAAGCGGCGGGCCGCCGTACCGCTCGCGGTGAAGATCGCCGCGCCGTTCCCGTACCTGTTGGTGCGGATGAGTTCGAGCGCCTCGTCCAGGGTGTTCACCCGGAGCACGATGAGCACCGGGCCGAAGACTTCCTGGAGATAGATCTCGGAGGTGGGTGTGACATGGTCGAGCAGGGTGGGACCGACGAAGAAGCCGCCCTCGTGGCCGGGGACGACCTCGGTGCTGCGGTCGACCACCGGCTTCGCGCCCGCGTCGATCGCCCTGGCGACCATCGACTGGACGCGTTCCTTGGCCGCCGCGCTGATCAGCGGCCCGACCTGGGTGGCCGGATCGGAGCCCGCCCCCAGGATCATCCCCTCGGCCCGCAGGCGTACGGCCTCGACGACCTCGTCCGCTCCGTCGCCGACCAGCACAGCGGTGGTCACCGCCATGCATCGCTGCCCGGCGGCGCCGAAGGCCCCGGCGGCCAGGGCGTCGGCGGTGAAGCCGACATTGGCGTCCGGCATCACCACGAGGTGATTCTTCGCCCCGCCCAGTGCCTGCACGCGAATGCCCGCCGCCGCGCCACGCCGGTAGATGCTGTGCGCGACCGGGGTCGATCCCACGAAGGAGACGGCAGTGGTGTCCGGGTGGTCGATCAGGGCCTCGACCACGTCCTGTCCTCCGTGCACCACGGAGAAGACGCCGTCGGGCAGCCCTGCCGCCTTGGCCAGTTCGGCGAGGCGTACGGCGGGACCCGGGTCCTGCTCGCTCGGCTTCAGGATGAAGGTGTTGCCCGCGGCGACCGCGACCGCCATCTTCATCAGCGGGATCATCACGGGGAAGTTGAAGGGCGTGACCCCGACGCAGACCCCGAGCGGCTGCAACATCGAGAAGGTGTCCAGATTGGTCGCGGTCTGCTCGCCGAACTCGCCCTTCAGCAGTCCGGGGACCCCGCACGCCAGCTCGACGGCCTCGATACCCCGGGCCATCTCCCCCCGCGCGTCGTCCACGGTCTTGCCGTGCTCGGCGCTGATCAGTTCCGCCAGCTCGTCCAGATGCGCCCGCAACTGGTCGCGGAACGCGTAGAGGACCTGCGCGCGGCGCGAGACAGGGGTGTTGCGCCACTTCGGGAACGCCGCCTGCGCGGAGGCGACCGCGCGCTCGACGACCTCCGCGTCTCCCAGGAGGACTTCGCCCAGCGGTGCCCCCGTGGCCGGGTTGACCACCGGCACGGGTTGGCCGCCGGCGTACGGCTGTCCATCGATCCAATGGTGCGTCAGCAGTTCATTCATCATTGATCCTCGCTGTCGGATGCGGGCCGGCTGACGCCCGCGAGCGGAAGGGTCGGGCAGCCGGCGGTCGCACGTTCAGGTGCGAGAACCTCGTCAGCTGTGCTCTCCCGCCCCGCGGGGAAGGCGTCCCCGCGGGGCGGGAATTCCCGGGGCCCATCTCTGTGGGCGGCGGCTGCGTACGGGTCTCAGTGGCTGCCGGGCTTCGTAATGGTGTTGCGTACGACGCCGAGCTTCTCCACCTCGACCTCGACCACGTCGCCCGGGCCCATCAGACGCGGCGGCTTCATCGACGCGCCGATCCCCTCGGGGGTGCCGGTGGCGATCACATCGCCCGGCAGCAGGGTGACACTCCGTGAGATGTGGCTGATCACCTGGGGGAGCTTGAACACCATGTCCCGGGTGTTGCCCTGCTGGACGGTCTCCCCGTTCACCCGTGTCCTGAGGTTCAGGTCATGGGGGTCCAGCGTCGGATCGATCACGAGGGGTCCGATCGGACCGCTGCGGTCCGCGTTCTTCCCCAGAGTGAACTGCGGGGTCTCCAGCTGTACCTGGCGCGCGGAGATGTCGTTGAAGACCGCGTATCCCAGGATCGACTCCATGGCGGTCGCCTCGTCGACATCGTAGGTCGGCCGGCCGATGACCGCGGCCAGCTCGACCTCCCAGTCGAGCCCCTCCTCGCGAGGAGGAACAGGGATGGACGCTCCGTCGACGACCAGCGTGCTCGCCCAGCGCCCGAAGATCATGGGCACCACCGGGCGGGCGATTCCGACCTCTTCCGCCTCCGCCGCGTGCCCGAGGTAGTTGATCGCGACGCAGAAGACGCGGGCGGTCTCGGGGACGACCGGGAGCAGGGTGAGACCGGAGCGCTTGATCGGCTCCCCGGCCGGTGCGGCGCGCTCGGCGATCCGGAAGCCGTCCTGGTAGAACTCCCGCATTGTCGCCAGCGGCACGATCGTGTCGGCGTCACCGAGCGAGCCGATCGCGCTTTCGCCCTGGCCATTCACATACCCAACGAGCTTCACTGGTTCTCCTTTTCCGGCGACAGCACTCGTCGTGTGTTCACCGACCGGCTCTCAGTTGTAGTAGGTCCAGACTGTTCCCTCGGGGAACACATCGTTGTCCTCCGGGCTGCCGGCCTTCCGGAACATCTCGTACGCGATTTCCTTGATGATCTTGCCGTCACGCATCTCGAAGAGATGCGCCACGCGCACCGACATGATGGTGCCGACCGGGTACGGCAGATTCGGCATGTAGTCGCCGACGACCTCAGCCTCCACGACCTCGTCGTGGAACACGAACTGCTCGGTCGCGAACTCCCGCAGCACGGCGGACTTGTTGAACTTCACCGTCCGGAAGATGTCGAGGTAGGCGGCACGCACCACACCGTGATCGGAGAGGCCGATGCCCCGGCTGGGCCCCTCCCACGAGATCTCGTTGTCGTCGTACAGGGCGATGGCCTTGTCGATGGTCTCGGGAGCCTCGTTGTGGAAGTGCGCCTGAACCGCGGCCAGATTCGCCGCGATGATGTCGTCACGGCTGGCAGTGGTTTCACCCATTGCTTTTTCCTCTCCATGGCATCGGGTCCCGGTCGTGCCGAGGCACACCGGTCCACCGACCGTTGATGGCTCACTGAAGGAATTGCGGATTTGTCCGGCTGCGTTCACGTGGCCGGTCATAGGTCCATACTCCGGATCCCCGCGGTGTCGCGCTTGGTCCCGATGCCCAAGGCAGCGGTGACGCTTTGCACGGATCGCCCAAGCGGGCCGCGCGGTGCCCGGGCGGCGTCTCACGGCAGTCGCGCGGTGCTCGGGAGGCGCCCTGCGGACGTCCCGGGCCGGCGACGCGAAACAGCCCGTCCACCTGGGTGTTCCCGGGGACGGGCAGTTCGATCCACGCTGGTCGGGGCGGCGCGTGGGCAGGGGTGGGAGGGCGTTCGCGCGGTGGCCGTGCGGCACAGGCGCGGGACTGCCACGGCCGGGCCCATCGGCCCGGCCCGTCGCCAGTTCATCGCCCGGCCCATCGCCCGGCCGTCACCGGGTCATCGCCCGGTCGCCGCTCGGGAGTTCAGCTGGAGATGGTCGCGCAGTCTCTCAGCAGCAGCGCCAGCCGCAGCTCCGTCTGGCGCTCCGTGACCGGACGCTGGAGGAGTTCCTCGATGCGCCGCAGCCGGTAGGCCACCGTGTTGCGCGCGATGTACATGCGGTTCGCGGTCGCCTGCGGGCTGTGGTTGTCCAGATAGATGCCCAGGGTGGCACGCAGTTCGGCGGTCGAGGTGCCCGCTTCGGCGAGATCACGAAGCTCGCTCTGCACAAAGCTGTTGATCTTCTGCTGATCCGGACCGAGCAGCGTCAGCAGATGCAGATCGGAGAAGTAGTGCGGGACATGGGAACGTATCCCGAAGAAATCCACGATGCGCTGCGCCGCCAGCGCGTCCTTGTGTGTCTGCCGGAACCCCGTCACGTTCTTGGCGGGCGTGCCCACCACGACGCCGATACCCGGAGTCTCCGTCAGCGCGCCTCGCACCGCGAGAGGTGACCGGCTGTTCCCCCAGCCCCAGAGCACGGAGTGACCGTCGGGCACCAGCAGCATCTGCTCGGCACGACAGTCGCGCAGCAGTCTCCGGGCGGCGCTGTGCAGTGAATCATCGTCGAACCGCGACTCGAACCGGGTCAGCACGACGGCGACATGATGCCGGCCGCTCAGTTCATAGCGCAGTCGGCTGGAGGCGACGTCGACGTCTTCGGGATCCGACGCGAGAACGGACCGAAGGGCCTCGTCCCGATGCGCGAGAGGCGATTTGTTGTACCGCTCGTACTCGGCCTGATAGGTGCGCGTCACGTCATCCGAGAGGGTATCCAGACAGAAGAGGAGCGTGCGCGAAATCAGATGCAGATGATCCGCGAGTTCCGTCGGGGAAACAAATCCCCGGCAGGCTTCCATGAGCCAGTCGCTGAGCATTGCGTGCGAGAATCTGATGGCTCCCAGAACATCCACCTGCGGGATACTCCGGTGCACGAGGTCTCGAATATGGAAAGCCGCTTCCGGTGTGACCTGCCAGTGCACGAGTTTACCGTCGAAGATCTCGACGAGCCCGGTCAGCACTGTCGATTCGGTGGCGATGCGCAGCGTATCGAACTGCGCGGGGCCACCACGGAACGCCGGGTACTTCTCAGTGACCAGCTCGGCGAGGGTGTAGGCCTTTTCAATGGCCCAATCGACCGCCTCGGCGCCGATCACGTCGATGGCGTCCGCCACCGATTCCGATGACACCGCGGGCTGCACGGAGTCATTGCTTCCGCTTCTTCCTCTGCTGAGGTTGGATACCCATCGGCCTTTGACTCGCACTGTTGCACCTCAGCTGATAGGGCGGTCATGGAGCATCCCGGCAGTTCAGCCCAGGGAAAAACACCGGCCGCCGTCACCAAGTCTGCCGGGTTCACTTGGGCGTTACCTTACCGAAAGGAGAGACAAACAAAATCAACGTAAAGTGAAGGTAGACCGACCTGTCTGCTAGTGTCAAGACATGTCAACTGCTGTACGTCCCTCCCCCCGCCGCCGGCTGTTGGACACCGCCCACCGTCTGTTTTACGCACGGGGCATCCATGAGAGCGGCATCGACCGGCTGATCGCCGAGTCCGACGTGGCCAAGGCCACCTTCTACAAGCACTTCCCGTCCAAGGACGACCTGATCGCGGCGTACCTGGACGAGCGGAGCGAGCGGATGCAGGCCCGGGCCGTCGCTGAACTGCCCGGCCGGTCGGATGACCCCATAGAGCAGGTGCTGTGTGTCTTCGACCTGCTCGCGGAGAACTTCGGCTCCCCCACCTACCGAGGCTGCGCGTTCATCAACGCGGCGGGCGAGTGTCCTTCCGTGCCCGCCGTGCTGGACGCCGTGACCCGCCGGCGCCGCTCGCTCAAGGATCTGTTCGCCGGTCTCCTGGACCGGGCGGGTCTGCGGGACACCGACGATCTGGTGGCTCAGCTCTGCCTGATCTACGACGGTGCCGCGGTGTCCGCCCAGCTCAAGGACGCGGAGGGCCCGCAGGTGCACCGCTGGGCGCGGTCCGCGGCGGCTGCCGTGCTCGCCTCCCGGCTTTCCTGATCCCCCATAGCGTTCCTCGCGTCGCGGGACATCGATGTCACCGTCGCCGCGGACGAGATGCCCCCCCGCCCCCCCCCCCCCGGGCAGCGGCGCCCCGCGCCACCGCCCCGCGCCCCCGCCCCCGCCCCCCCCCCCCCCCGCCCACGGCATCGCCTCGTCGCCGCGCTCGCCCGTACCGCCGTAGCCCTGGCGGCCCTGGCCGCCCCGGCCTCGGCGTTATCCGGTGATCTCCGCGCGTACCGCCGCGGTGATCTCGTCCGCCCCGATGACGATCAGATCGACCGTGCCGGCCGTGTTCCGGAGGTCGGTTCGTACGGCGGCATCGGTGATGCCGGGCAGATTCACCTCGACGTTGACGCGGGCGGTGACGGCCGCGGCACGGACGGCCTCGGCGGCTGCCGCCACGTCCGCGAGCACACTGCGGTTGCCTGTCGTGCTGAGTTCCCGGGCCGCCGGGAGGAGGGCGTGGGCGAGGCCGATCACGGCGGCCGGTGGCTGTGCCGCGAGGGTGAGTGCGCGGGCGATCGCCGCCGAGCGCGTCTGCCGGGCTTCTTGCGTGTCCTTGGGCAGGCCGTATGCCGTCGCCACAGCGCCGAACGCCTTCGCGTCGTCCTCCGCACACCGGAGTGCGTCCGCCCGCCATCGGTCCGTCGCGTCGATCAGCTCGGTGATCCGCTCGGCGTGCTCGGCGTACTTGTGGCCGGTCGTGTAGCGGGCGACCATGCCGAGCAGCGCGGCGGCGACGGCCGCGTGAAGCCCGGCCGCGGCGCCGCCGCCAGGAGCCGGGACACGATCGGCGAGCGTGCCGAGGAACTCGCCGATCGTCTCGTTCGGCAAGGAGGGCTGCGCGGGGAGCTGCATGGAGAGTCCTTGTCGTTCCTGGTCACAGCAAAATCGAAGCGGAATCGAAGCGAAGCCGGCTCGGCGCCGGGCCCCACTGCTCGCTACACGGGAGAGGACGTCCACAGGAGCGGGTCGGACTGATTGATCGCGAAGGGCAGGAACTCTTCGATCAGGCCGCCCGTGCCCCACTGGTCGTTGTCCTCCTGCGTCGCGGGCCAGACGCGTCCGCAGTAGTCGTCCTCGTGCGTGAGCGTCTTGAGTTCCGACGTGTACTCCGCCACGTTCCCGTTCGGGTCGACGAAGTACGAGAAGGTGTTGTCGCCCGGCCCGTGGCGGCCGGGCCCCCACACCGGGCGGACGCCCTGGCGCATCAGGCGGCCCGTGCCGCGCAGGTATTCGTCCAGGCCGCGCATGTCGAACGCGATGTGGTTGAACGAGGAGTGGGGTGCGCGGGTGATCGCGATGATGTGGTGGTCGCCGCCCACGCGCAGGAAGGCCATGAAGTCGCCCAGCCAGTCAATCACCTGGAACCCGAGGTGGCGTACGTAGAAGGCGATCGTCTCCTCGATCTGTGCGCTGTTGAAGACGACATGGCTGACCTTGCGGGGTACCGACTCGCCGGGTTCGAGGGCGCGGAAGGGCCGGGGGGTCAGGTCCGCGCTGATCTCGATCAGCCGGCCGTCGGGGTCGAAGACGCGCAGGCCGTAGCCTCCGCCGGGGGTGTCGAGCGCGCCCGGCGCGCGGTCGAGGAACATGCCTGACGCGAGCATCGATTCGGCGATCCGGTCGACGTCCGCACGGTCCCGCACGGCGAGCGAGGCGAGGTCGAGATGCTTCTCCTTCGCGGCGCGCAGCCGCAGGACATAGGGCTCGGGGCTGCCTTCGGCCGCGAAGAACCTGACGTCGCCGTCCCGCTCGACCTCCCGCAGTCCCCAGATGCCGCCGTAGAAACCCACCGAGGCGGACAGGTCGGGCACCGCTTCGGCCACGTACCGGACATGAGTGACCGGCGAGACCGGCCATTCGGTGGCCGGCTGGCGAAAGGGTGTGGTCCGGTTCATGTGCGATGTGTCCAGGTGCGTCTTGCTCATGTGAATCATGCCTCCGTTCCAGGATGGCCCCCGTGGGCCGTGCCCGGCGACTTCCGTTGCCGTCGCCGCGTGCGCGCCGTGTCAGACGACACGGTTGCGAAGCTGTCCCAGGCCTTCCACCTCGGCCTCCACCACATCGCCCGACGTGAGGAAACTGTCGGTGCCCTGGCCTACTCCACCGGGTGTTCCGGTGGCGATGATGTCGCCGGGTTCGAGGGTGGTCATGCGTGAGGCGTACTCGATCTGCTCGGCCGGGCTGAAGATCAGGTTCCCGGTGCTGCCGTTCTGCTTGATCTCCCCGTTCACCGTCAGCCGCAGCCTGAGGTCCAGGTGGTCCGGCACGAAGGCGGCGGGGACGAACACCGGTCCCATCGGGGCGAACCCGTCATGGCTCTTGCCGCCGAACCAGTCCGAGCGCAGCCTCTCGCGGTCCGGGCGGATCAGCAGATTCCGCGCGGAGAAGTCGTTGGTCGTCATGAATCCGGCGACATGGGCCAGGGCGCTCTCCGCCGTGACCCGCCTGGCCCGGCGCCCGATGGCCACCGCGAGTTCCACCTCCCAGTCCATTTGGGTGACTTCCGGTGGAAGGGGGATGTCGTCATAGGCACCGGCCAGGCAGCTGGGCGCCTTCAGGAACAGATAGGGGCGGGCGCCCTCACGCCGCCCGGTGAAGTCCCGCGCCTGGTCGATGGGCGTGTCATTGAATCCGTACGTCCGTGCCGCACGCATCTCCTGGACGTGGTCCGGATAGTTCTGGGCGGCGTGCAGCATCTTGCTGGGGCGGGGAATCGGCGGCAGGATCGCGCATCCGTCGGCGACCCGTGGATAGCGGTCGGTGTCCAGGCCGCTCTCGGTGACGCGGCGCGCCAGCGCGCACAGCTGGTCGAAGGTCCGTGACCAGTCCTCCAGCAGATCCAGGACGCCGAAGCGCGGGGTGTCCGGAACCAGGTCCATGGCCGCTGCGGCGGCGGCCCCGCGCAGATCCCAGATCTCTCCCCCGAGCAGCAGGGCGGGTAGGGGCACGCCTGACTGCCGTACGGTCATCAGGGCGAAGTCCCCGAGCAAGGGGCTGCCCTGTGTCACCTGTTGCCGAGCGGGGGTCATGGGGTTTCTCCTTCGTCCGTGCCCGTCGTGCCGCGACCGCCGGGGGCGGGGAGCCGGAACAACCGGCGTGCGTTGCCGTCGAGGACGAGTTCGCGTTGTTGGGGGGACAGGTCCAGGGCGTCGATCGCGGTGAGTGTGTCGCTGATGAAGGACGGGCCGCCGTCCTGGCAGAAGGGCGCGTCGGTGCCGAAGAGGGAATGGGACGGGCCGAAGAACTCGTAGCCCGCCCGGAGGCCGGGTGCCCATCCGTTGAGTGCGGTGTCGGCGTAGAAGCGCCGGTAGTGCTCGCCTGCCGGGGCCTTGAGTCCGGCGTCCACGGCGAGCGGGTTGACGCCGCCGGGTCCGGTGAAGATCTGCCGGAATCCGAGGTCGAGGCGGTTGGCGAACATCGGGAGCATGGCGCCGAAGTGGTGCAGCACGATCTTGATGTCCGGCAGGGTGTCGAAGATGCCGGAGAACACCATGCGCGCGGCGAAAGCGCTGGTCTCGTAGGGCCAGCCGAAGGTGAACCACACCTCGTCCTCGGAGGCGGCCTCGGTGGTGTAGTCGGCCGCTGCCGCCGTGCGGTACGGGTGGACGAGGATCGGCAGGTCGAGGCGGGCCATCGCCTCGAACACGGGCCGGAACTCCGGGTCGCTGAGCGGTCGGCCACCGGCGTTGGTGAAGATCTGGATGCCGCGTGCGCCGAGTTGCTCGTGGGCGTGGTGGAGTTCCTGGAGCGCCAGGTCCACATCACCCATCGGCAGCACGGCGGTGAACGCGGGGAACCGGTCCGGGTGTGCCGCGCACAGCGATGCCAGTTCCGTGTTCGCCAGCCGGGCCAGTTCGGCGGCCACCGGGGGCGGGGCGAGCGAGTCGACCGGCGGGTTGCCGAAGTTGAGGATCTGCTGGAGGTCCGGAAAAGCCTCCAGTGAACGCAGCCGAGCGTCCATGTCCCACAGCTCGGGGAGCCGCTCGAACAGCGCGAGAGCCGGATGCCCGGGGGCCAGCTCACGAAAGCGTTCGAGAACGGTGCGAGGCAGGAAGTGGCTGAACGCGTCCAGCACGGGATCACCTATCTCTGAGGTCTCTGAAGGGCTCTGAAGTGCTCTGAAGTGCTCTGAAAGTCTTCTACATAATGCATAATCGGTGATTGTGCTTGGTCGGTGCCTGGGCCGGCCAAGGTCATGTCGTCACTCGGCGCTCAGCGAGCGCTGCCGGAATCCTCCAGCCGGGACTCCAGCGCCTCGACCCGCGCGTGCAGGTGCGCGGACATCGCCGCGGCGGCGGCATCGGCGTCGCGGGCCTCCAGTGCGGCCAGGACGGCCGCGTGCTCGGCGTGCGCCTCCTCCGCGCTGCTGGCGTCGACCCCGAGGAAGGCGACGAACGACGAGGTGGCGGCCTGCTCCGCGGCGACGAGCTTCGCCAGCCTGGCATTGCCGGAAGCCTGGGCGATCAGCGCGTGGAAGTCCGCGTTGAGGCGGATGAACTCCTGCTGCTCGACCCCCGGCCGGTGCATCCGGCTCATGATCTCGCCCAGCGAGGCCAGCGCCTCGTCCGACAGGCGCACCGCGGCCAGCCGCGCCGCCTGCGCCTCCAGTCCCCCCCGGACCTCGTAGCCCTCCACGAGGTCACGCATGGACGGGCTGAAGACGCGCACCCCGCGCCGGCCCTCCCGCTCGACCAGACCCATGCGTTCGAGCAGGTGGAACGCCTCGCGCACCGGGGTGCTGCTGACTCCGAGCCGCGCGGCCACGTCGTTCTGGCGCAGCGG
This sequence comes from Streptomyces sp. NPDC059477, assembly GCF_042749375.1. NCBI lineage: Bacteria > Bacillati > Actinomycetota > Actinomycetes > Kitasatosporales > Streptomycetaceae > Streptomyces > Streptomyces sp. NPDC059477. The sequence goes on from NZ_JBHYUG010000015.1 coordinate 78,803, forward strand.
TTCACCGGCCGCCAGGATGCCCTGCCTGATCTCGGAGCGCAGTTGCTCCGCCACCCGCTGGGCGATGGTCAATGTCAAAGTGTCGGTCATCGCTCACATCCTCGCGCAATACCGGCGGTGGATCATGCACCGGGGTCGGCCGGGGCCGCCGTCAGCCGCTCAGCGGACTACCGGGCGCCACCGGGAAGGCCAGTGGCCGCATCGGTGCGGCGGTGGCCCCGCGCAGCCGCAGACCGGCGCCGACGAACACGAACTCGTGCAGCCGGGCCGCGGCCAGATCCTCCAGGTAGGCATTCTCCATGATCGGGATGCCGCACTCCCCCAGCAGATAGGTGTGCACCGGGTGCCAGTTCTCCGGGTCCACGGAGGGCATGACCTCCAGCGCGACATTGTCCGCCCCGATGATCATGGCGCCCGCCTCGGCCAGCAGCGCCGCAGCCTCGCGGTCGAGTCCTGCCTCGTTGTAGAGGTAGCGGGGGCCGTCGTGCCACACCCTCATCCGCCCGGTCCGGATCAGTACGACGTCACCGACGCGGATCTGCGTCCCCTGGGCCTCGATCACCCCGGCGAGTTCCTCGGCCGTGATCCGGTGGGAGTCGGGCAGCAGGTCGACGCCCGCGGCGCCCGCGACATCGAGCAGCACTCCGCGCGCGATCACCGGGGGGTGCCGGTCGGCTCCGTTCTTGAGCCAGTGCCGGCTGCCGAGGTCCTGCGCGGCCGTACGGCCGTTCCACACCGAGCCGCCCAGTCCGAAGTGGTTGAGGGCGTCGAGATGGGTCCCGGTGTGCGTGTACATCGAGATGCAGTCACCGGAGTAGGTCACCAGCTGATTCTGCTGCTCCCCCACCCCGAGCACGTTCTCGTTCACACTGCCGGGAGGCGTGTGCGACATCCAGATCTGATACGTCGGGTCGCCCAGCCCGGCCCACGACGGCATCCCCACGTGGTAGTCGACGGACAGGTCGTAGATCACGGACGGGTCGGCGGAGGCGAGCGCGGCCCCACGTGACTCCGCTGTCATCAGGTTGAGCATGCCGATCTCGTCGGACGGCCCGAAGGGGCTGGCACTCACCTCATGGCGACGTGCCGAACGAGCGGCGATGCTCTCACCTGCGACGATTCGCTCAGTTGCGGTCATGGCGTTCTCCTCGCTCTCCCCTTGTATCGATTATGCATTATGTTTAGCGTACCTGCCTGCCGTCAAGAACGGTCAAGAACGGAGAGCCATGCCTGACCTTGAGTACGCGGTGTCCGAGGGGATCGAGTACACGGTGTCGGAGGGGATCGCCACCATCCGCCTCAACCGCCCGGACAAGCGCAACGCCTTCACCCTGGAGATGGTCGACGCGTGGGCGGACCGGCTCATCGACGCGCAGCACGACCCCGACGTCCGCGTCATCGTCGTGACCGGTGCCCCCGGCGCCTTCTGTGCGGGAATCGACCTGTCCTGGATCGAGGACACCGGCCAGCGCCCTCTCGACCACAAGCTGACCCTCAGCGAGCACATCCACCGGGTGCCGCTCGCCCTGGAGGCCGTCGACAAGCCCGTCCTGGCCGCCGTCAACGGTGTGGCCGTCGGCGCCGGCCTGGACATGGCGCTGATGTGCGACATGCGGCTCGCGTCCGCCGACGCCACGTTCGCCATGTCCTACGTCAAGGTCGGCCTGATCCCGGGCGATGGCGGCTGCTGGCTGCTGCCCCGGCTCATCGGACTCCCCCGGGCACTGGAGCTGCTGCTCACGGGCGACACGGTCTCCGCCGACCGTGCCGACCAGCTCGGCATGATCAACAGCGTGCACGCGCCGGAGGACCTGATGACCGCCACGTACACGCTGGCGCGCAGACTCGCCGACGGACCGCCCCAGTTGATCCGCATGATCAAGCGGACCGCGATCCAGTCCCAGCGGCTCGACTTCCGTACGAGTCTGGAGCTGGTCTCCTCGCACATGGGGGTCATCAGGAGCACCGAGGACTCCGTCGAGGCGTATCGCGCGTTCCGCGAGAAGCGGCCCGCCCGCTATCAGGGTCGGTGAGCGCGATGAGCGACGGTACGACCGAGCCGACGGCGGCCCTGGCCGGGGTCCGGATCGCGGATTTCTCCCGGATTCTCGCGGGCCCGTTCGCCACGATGGTCCTGGGCGACCTCGGCGCGGAGGTCATCAAGGTCGAGCGACCTGGCGGGGGCGACGACACCCGCGCGTGGGGACCGCCGTACGACGCCTCCGGTACCGCCACCTACTTCCTGGCGGCGAACCGCAACAAGACGAGTGTGGTCATCGATCTCAGCACCCCGTACGGCAGGGAGCGGGCCCGGGAACTCGCCGTCGAATCCGGCATCGTGGTGGAGAACTTCCGGCCGGGGGTGATGGCCCGGCTGGGCCTGGGCTACGAGGAACTGCGGGCCGAGCGACCCGATCTCATCTACTGCTCGATCAGCGCCTTCGGTTCCGGGCCGGGAGCGGCACTGCCCGGCTACGACCTCATCGTGCAGGCGACCGGCGGGCTGATGAGCATCACCGGCGACCCGTCGGGCGAGCCCCAGAAGGTCGGCGTCGCGCTGGTCGACGTACTCGCCGGGCTGTTCGCGTGCGTGGGACTGCTGTCGGCCGTACGGCACCGCGAGCGCACGGGCGAGGGGCAGCGGGTCGAGGTGAGTCTGCTGGGCTCGCTCCTCGCGGCGCTCGCCAACCAGGCATCGGCCTTCACCGCGGCGGGAAGCGTGGCCACCCGGCTGGGCAACCAGCATCCGTCGATAGCGCCGTACGAGACCCTGCCCACGAAGGACGGTGAGATCGCCGTCGCGGTGGGCAACGACCGGCAGTTCGCCACGCTGTGCGCGGAGTTGGGCGCCCCTTCCCTGGCCCGGGACGCCCGGTACCTGACGAACACCGACCGGGTCGCCCACCGCCCGGAGCTGCGTCGGGAGCTTTCCGCGCTGCTGGCCCGCGAGGGGACCGCGCAGTGGGCCCGCAGACTGGGCGAGGCGGGTGTCCCGGCCGGGCCGGTGAACGACATCGCCGGAGCGTTCGCCCTCGCGGAGTCGCTCGGGCTCGACCCGATCGCACGTGTCGGGGACGTGGCGGTGCCGAGCAACCCCATCCGGATGTCACGGACCCCGCCGGCCTATCGGCTGCCGCCGCCGTCGCTCCCCGGTCATGACTGAGGGGGGTGTGCCGGGGGCGGGCAGGGTGGTGCGGCGGGCACTGGGATGGTCGCTCACCACGGCCGACGTCCTGCGGCTGATACGCGCGGACGCCCATCCGGTGTGCCTGTCCGGCGACTGGGCGGGAGGGTTCGACGTCGTGGCGTCGGAGCCGGTCGTGGTACGGACGGGGACGGACTCGCCGGAGGATGTCTTCGACGCCCCGTTTCCCGTCGGGTCCGCGGACGGCCCGGCGGGGGTGGGCTCATTCGAGGGGCAGTGGGTGGGCTCGGGCACCTTCGGGGGTGGGTGGATCGGGTATCTCGGGTACGCCGCCACCGGGGAGGCACTCGCGCCTCGTCCGGGTCACCGTCTTCCCCCGCTCTGGTTCGGGTTCTACGACCATGTGCTCGTACGGGACCGGGCGACGGGCCAGTGGGCCTTCGAGGCGTTGTGGTCCGACGAGCGGGGCCGGGAGATCGAGCGCCGCTTCGCCGAGCTGGTCCGGCGGGCCGAGGCCGTTCCACCGGCCCGCTCCTACACGTTCTCGCCGTTCCGGCTGCTTCCCGGGGGTGACGGGCACCGGGAAGCGGTGCGCGGGGCGGTGGAGTACATCCGCCAGGGGGACATCTTCCAGGCCAACATCTGTCTGCGGGCCGAGGCGGGATTCGACGGCGATCCGCTGGACGCCTTCTGCCACGCGGCCGACGGACTCCGCCCGCCCTACGCCGCCTTCATCGGTGTCAGCGACCCGGGCGACCCGGGTGATACGGGCGATACGGGGACGACCGGGCGGAGCGGGAGTGCGGGGGCCCGCGCCGCCGTCGCGTCGCTCTCGCCCGAGCTGTTCCTGCGACGCGAGGCCGGTGCCGGTGCCGGTGCCGGTCGCGCGGTGGTCGCCAAGCCCGTGAAAGGCACGGCGCCACGGTCCGGTGACGCGGCCGAGGCCGCCTCTCAGCGGGCCGGGCTGCTGGCCTCGGCGAAGAACCGGGCCGAGAATGTGATGATCGTGGATCTCATGCGCAACGACCTCGCCCGGGTCTGTGTCCCCGGCAGCGTCACGGTCCCCGTCCTGCTCGGCGCCGAACCGCACCCCGGGGTCTGGCACCTGGTCTCGACGGTCGAGGGGGTGCTCGCGCCGGGCAGGTCCGACGGCGACCTGATCCGGGCCACGTTCCCCCCGGGCTCGGTGACCGGCGCGCCGAAGGTCCGCGCCCTGGAGATCATCGACGAACTGGAGACCACGGCCCGCGAGGTGTACACCGGCGCGGTCGGATACCGCTCCCCGGTCGCGGGCCTGGAACTGAACGTGGCGATCCGTACGTTCGAGTTCGCCTCGGGCCGATCCTGGCTGGGCGCGGGCGGCGGCATCGTCGCGGATTCCCGTCCCGACGACGAGTTCGCCGAGGCGATCCTCAAGGCACGTCCGTTGCTGGCCGCGATCGGGGCCACCCTCGGCGCGGGCCCCGTCGTCCCTGACTCGACGGGGGCGATGGCGGCGGGCGGCGCTTTCGGTTCGCCGGGGTTGACGGCGATGCGGGGCGCTGTCGGCTCCCCGGGGGCGATGGCGGCGCGCGACGCTGCGATGCGTCCTCGGCCCACGGCGGGGGTGTTCACCGCCCTGAGGGTGTCGGACGGCAGGGCCAGGGATCTCACGGCACATCTGGCCCGTCTGTCGGCAAGCGTGCAAACCCTCTACGGCAAGCGTCTCCCCGCTTCCCTGCCCGATGCCCTGCGCGAGGCCGTGGCACGTCGCCCGACCGGCCTGCTGCGCATCACGGTCCGTCCGAGGGGCGGCCCACTACAGGTCACCGTCGAGGTGCTCCCGTATGCCGGGACCGGGACCAGTCCCCCGGCCGTGCGGCTGCGCCCCACCGTCGTACCCGGCGGGATGGGTGAGCACGCCTACGCGGACAGACGGCTGCTGGCCCTGCTGACGGCCCGGCCGAACGGCGCTCCTGACAACCATGTGCTGATCACGGACGACACCGGTGAACTGCTGGAGACGGACCGGGCGAACGTGTTCGCGGTCATCGACGGTGTCCTGCTCACCCCGCCCGCCGACGGCCGGCTGCTGCCGGGCGTCACCCGCGCCGCGGTGCTGAGCGCCGCTCGCGGTCACGGCGTCCGGACCGGCCTCGCATCCCTGGTCCTGGGCGACCTGGCGTATGCCACAGAGGTCTTCGTCACCGACTCGCTCACCGGCGTGACTCCCGTCGCGGCGGCCGATGGCTGCCCGGCGACATGGCAGCCGGGTCCGGTGACCACGGCGCTGGCACGGGCCCTGGCCGCCACGGCGACCGCCCCTGTCGCCCACTGCCGCGCCGCATCCCCATCGACATGCCCCTCCGTCACTCAGAGGACCTGACTCATGGACCACATCTCCCGTCTCGGTGTCGTCGGCTGCGGCCTGATGGGCTCGGGCATCGCCGAGGTCGCCGCCCGCCGGGGACTGGACGTCCTGGTCACCGAGGCCACCGACGAAGCCGCCACCGCGGGCCGCGCCCGCGTCACCGCCTCCCTCGACCGGGCCGTACGCCACGCCAAACTCACCGAGCAGGAACGCGACCACGCCCTGTCCCGCCTCACCTTCACCGCGGACCTGGACGCCCTCGCCGACCGTCAGATCGTCATCGAGGCCGCCGCCGAACACCGCGACCTCAAGACCGACCTCTTCACCAGGCTCGACAAAACCGTCACCGACCCGCACGCCATCCTCGCCACCAACACCTCCTCCATCCCCATCACCGACGTCGCCACCGCCACCACCCGCCCCGAACAGGTCATCGGCCTGCACTTCTTCAACCCCGTCCCCGTCCAGCCCCTCGTAGAGATCATCCCCGCCCTCACCACCAGCGCGGACACCCTCACCACCGCCCGCCGCTTCGCCACCGAACAGCTCGGCAAGCAGCCCGTCCAGGCCCCCGACCGCTCCGGATTCGTGGTCAACGCCCTCCTCGTGCCCTACCTGCTCGCCGCCGTCCGCATGGTCGAGTCCGGAACGGCCACCCCCGAGGACATCGACCGCGGCATGGAACTCGGCTGCGCCCACCCCATGGGCCCTCTCCGCCTCCTCGACCTCATCGGCCTGGACACCGCCCAGGCCATCGCCGAGTCCCTCTACGCGGAATACAAAGAGCCCCTCTACGCCCCGCCCCCGCTGCTGCGCCGGATGGTCGCCGCGGGCCGGCTCGGCCGCAAGAGCGGCCAGGGCTTCCACACGTACTGAGCCTGCTCCCCGAGGCAGGAGAGCGGGACAACACAACGGCCCCCTCGCGGCTCTGGAAGCCGGGAGGGGGCCGTGCTGCTGGGACGGGGTGGGCGCGCTGTCTACGCGGCCTGCTCGGTGACGCGCCGCTGCCAGTCGACGGTCGCCTCGACCTGGTTGAAGGAGTAGAGATGTATGCCGCTCACCTTCAGGTCCGGGTCGGTCAGCGCGTCACCCATGCCGAGCAGCAGCCGCTCCGGCTGGTAGGCGTCGCCGCGGATCATGTTGCCGACCAGGCCTCGCTGCTTGGAGAGGTACCTGAGGGAGGAGCCCACCCCTATGCGCAGGGAGAGTTCGGCCAGTTTGCGCGTGTTCATCGGCGCGGCGAGTCCGATGTGCAGCGGCAGGGTGATGCCCGACTCACGTGTGCGACGCAGCCAGGCGACGAGTGCGGCGGGGTCGAAGCACAGCTGGCTCACCATGTAGTGGGCGTAGGGCTGCTTGCGGCGCAGTGCCGTGAGCAGAGCCTCGTCGGCGATCTTGGGGTGGCCTTCCGGGTAGCACCCGACCCCGATCGAGGTGAGGCCGTGGTCCATCCCGGAGAGCGCCTCAAGGATCTCGGCGGCTTCGCTGAACTTGCCGGCCGGCACGTCCGCGTCGCCGCCTATGACGTACAGACGGGTGATGCCGAGGTCGGTCAGGCGCCCGACGAAGTCGCGCAGCTCGGTCTCATCCGCGACCTGCCGGGCGGCCAGGTGCGGGACGACCCGGTACCCGGCCCGTGCCGCCTGCGCGCTGTGCTCAAGTGTGCGCTCCAGCCCGAACTTCGGCGAACATGTGATGGTGACGGTCGTCCCCGCCGGCACGGCCTTGACCTTCTCCTCGGCTCCCTTGAGCGGGATGACCTCGATGGCGGCGTTACGGATCAGGTCAGCCATGGCGCTGCTGACAGGGTGGTGAGGGCTCATCTGCGACTGCTCCTTGCTGGCTTACGGGCTTACAGGCTTACGGGTGAGGGCTGGGGGCTTTCGTCAGCCGGTCTTGCGAGCCGACACATTGAGCGTGATCTTGACCTTCTCGGCGATGAGCACGCCGCCGGTCTCCAGAGCCGCGTTGTAGGTCAGGCCCCAGTCGGACCGGTCGATGGTGGTGCCGCCTTCGAAGCCGACCCTGCGGACGCCGTCCGCGTCGGTGGTGGTGCCGAGGAAGGCGAGGTCGAGCGTGACCGGCCGGGTGGTGTCCTTGACGGTCAGCTCCCCCGGGAGCCGGTAGCTGCCGCCGCCGGCCGGCTCGGCGCCCGTGGAGCGGAAGGTGATCCGGGGGTAGGTGTCGGCGGCGAAGAAGTCCCCGTTGCGCAGGTGCTGGTCGCGCTGGGCCTGCTTGGTGTCGATGCTCGCGACCTCGATGACCACCTCGGCCGTGGAGTTGGCGGGCTGGCTGCCGTCGAGGTAGAGCCGGCCGTCGTACTCGGTGAATTCGCCGCGGACGCTGGAGACCACGGCGTGACGCACGCTGAATCCGATGCGACTGTGCGCCTGGTCGATGGTGTAGTGGCCGGTCAGCTGTGAGAGTTCAGCGGCGTCGGGTTCGCCGCCGCGGTTGAGGATCGCCATGTCTGTCTCCTGTCGCGTTGAACTGACCCCTGTACTCCTGTAGTTCTGTTGCCTTGAGCCGACGCCGGTTGTGCCCGGTGGGGCTGAACCCAGGGACGAGCGGGACCCGCTAGCGGAAGACGACCGTGCGGAGGCCGTCGAGGAGGACGCGGTTGTCGGCGTGCCAGCCGACCGCCCGGGAGAGGGCCAGGCACTCGTTGTCGCGCCCGAGCGCGGTGACCTGGGCCGCCGACATGGAGTGGTCGATCCGGGCCACTTCCTGCTCGATGATGGGTCCTTCGTCGAGGTCGGAGGTCACGTAGTGGGCGGTCGCGCCGACGAGCTTCACCCCACGCTCGTAGGCCTGGTGGTAGGGACGGGCGCCCTTGAAGCTCGGCAGCATGGAGTGGTGGATGTTGATCGCGCGCCCCTCCAACTTGCCGCAGAGATCGCCGGACAGGATCTGCATGTACCGGGCGAGGACCACCAGGTCGATGTCCAGCTCGCCCACCAGTTCCAGGAGCCGGGCCTCGGCGGCCGGCTTCGTCTCACGGGTGACCGGTACGTGGTGGAACGGCACGTCGAAGTTGTCCGCCATCACTCCGAGGTCGGGGTGGTTGGACACGACCGCCGGCACCACGATGTTCAGCGCCCCGATCGAGGCCCGGTAGAGCAGGTCGTTGAGACAGTGCCCGTACTTGCTCACCATGATCAGGACGCGTTGCGGCTCACCCGCGCGGGTCAGCCGCCACGACATCGTCAGCCGGGAGCCGATCGGCGCGAAGTCCCGTCGCAGCTCGGCGAGATCCAGCGCGCGGCCGTCGGTGTGCTCGAACTGCACACGCATGTAGAAGCCGGCCTGGCGTTCGTCCCGGAACTGCTGGCTCTCCGTGATCGTGCACCCGTGCCCGGCCAGAAATTCGGCCACGGCCAGCACGATCCCGGCCTGCTCGGGACAGGAGAACGTCAGCACCAGCCCCGCGTCGGGGTTCTTGGGGGAAATGGTCACGATGCCGGCCTCTCGGGCGTCGGGGTGATGGTCTCGGCCGCGTTGTGGGCGGCGCGGATCGTGTTTCTGAGCAGCCACATGTCGGTCACCGGCCCGATGCCGCCCGGCACCGGAGTGACCGCCCTGGCGCGAGTGACCACGTCGTCCCATGCGACATCGCCGACGATCCGCGACTCGCCGTCACCCGCTCCGTCGACGACATTGATCCCGACGTCCAGGACCACCGCGCCGGGCCGGATGTGCTCGGCCTTGATGAGTCCCGGCACACCTGCCGCCACGACGAGGACATCCGCCCTGCGGGTGTGGGTGCCCAGCTGTCCGCCGACGCTCGCCCACTCGTCCACGGAGGTGACCGCGGCTTCCCGGGCGAAGGCCAAGGACACGGCCGGTTTGCCGACGTTGTTCGAGCGGCCCACCACGACCAGTCGCGCGCCGTGGTAGAACGCCGAGCGTTCCAGCCCGGCCTGGTCCAGCCACCAGTCCAGGACATGGAAGACGGCCGCCGCGGTGGACGGCACGTACCGGGGCGTGCCCAGCGCCAGCAGGCCGGCGTTCTCCGGGTGCACGGCCTCGATGTCCTTGACCGGATCGAGCGCCTTGAACACCGCCGCCTCGTCGCTGCCGGCGGGCAGCGGGCGCAGCACGAGGATCCCTGACACCTCGGGGTCCTGATTCAGTCCCGCCACCGTGTCGATCACGTCGGACGTGCTCGCGCTGCCGGGCAGCGCCACCTCGCGTCGGGGTATGCCGAGCGCCGCCGCGGTCCGATCGATGCGTCGCACATACGTCGCCGCCGCGGGGTCGTCGCCGACCAGCACCGTGGCCAGGCCCACGGGCACGCCCGCCGCTCGGGCACCGCGCGCCTCGTCCGCGACCTGCTCGCGCAAGGCGGCAGCAATCTTCCTGCCGTCGATGACCTCAGCCGTCACCACCGCACTCCTTTCGTCACACCGCCCACCGCCCGCCGCCCGTCGGGCGCGCTCGGGCACGCGTGGGCATCCGGTCGTGTTCGGTCGTTTCACGCGTCGTCCGGTGGTTCCGGCGACGAGCCCTGAGGCTGCTTGTTGCGGCGCCCCGAGGTGCTTGTTGTGGCGCCCTGAAGGGTGCTCGTGCTCGTGCCCTGAAGGTGCTTTTTCCGCTGACTCGGCAGGGACGGGCGTCGCGCACGCATCCGTGGGCGCACATGACTGCTGTCGTTGAGAGACCGGTGCGCCGGGCCTCCGAAGGGCCACGTCGCCGACTCCGCCGGGCAGTCCGCCCGCGGCTCGATAAGCGCTGTGAGGCGGACTCGCCCGCCTCCTCGGACGGCCCGGTGACCGCCGGGTCACTCTCGATCCCCGCCGCGTGCCGATGCCGCCTGACGCTCTAAGTTATCTCATCAAGAAGCTATAGAACAAGCTTTTCAGTGAGATATATACGACGGGCCCGCCCGGGTCGTCGTCCTCCCCGGCGCGCACCGGACGCCACGAGCGACGCATATCCTTCTCGCATGGCTTCCCGAGGACCCCAGGCCAAGAGCGCTTCCCCGTCCCGGACAACGGGCGGGGACCGCCCCGACCCGCGCGGGCGCGACTTCGTCGATCACATCAGCGATGCGTGGCGGGCGACGCTGCCGGCGGCCGAACAGCCCGAGCTCGCCCTCGGCCGGCGGGCCATCCGGCTCAGCACCATCCTTCAGGAACGGCTCACCGCGCATCTGACCGACTGGGGCCTCACCCTCGGCGACTTCAACGTGCTGAACGTGCTCCGGTCGACCGCCCCGCCCTACGAAATGCGCCCCACCGACCTCAAGGCGTCCTTGCTGCTGTCCTCCGGCGGCGTGACCAACATCCTCAACCGGCTTGAGGCGGCCGGCCTGGTCGAGCGGGAGAAGGACGGCCGCGACGGCCGCAGCTCCTGGGTGCGTCTGACCAAGGCCGGAGCCAAGATGGCCGAGGACGTGGTCTACAGCTGGAGCGACACGGTGAACGACGTCTTCCGTTCGGTGCCACCGGAGGCCGTCCAGGCCGCGTCCGACGCGATGAGGGATGTACTGATCGCGCTGGGTGATCTCGGCCCCTCACCCGCGGCCAGTCGCGCGGCGAGCGGGGACGACCAGGCAAGGAACACGGCGAAGAACCGGCGCGCGAAGGGCGAGCGCGACAGCGGTCGATAGCCGCGGACCGGTCGCGACGCGACAGCGGCCGACGGCCGCGCCACCCCCCGATGCCGCCGAGCCGGCAGCCGGCGTTTTCATCCACAGCCTCCCGCAGCAAGCCAGAACCCAGCCAGGACACGGGATCGCCCCGGGCTCCGCCCGGGCGCGCCCTGTCATGCCCGGGGGCCCGCACCACGGCGGTCACCTTCGACGGTCCGCTTCAACAGCCGGAAACAAGCTTTTCATCTAGCTTTTCTCCGACACAAGATGCATAGTGGAGCCACGCGGAGGAGCGAGCAGCTCGGCATCGCCGTTGCCGCCCCCAGGCGGGCCACTCGGCTCCGCACGCGCTTCCAGACGGCACAGAGAGTCAACGACGAGGTTCGACTTCTCAGGAGGCACGATGCCGGTCACCCCGGTGCACGACCGCATTCCCGCATCCACGCGGGCACCCCAGTTGCTGAACCAGGCCAGGGTCCGACGACGACCAACGCCTTCTTCGCGCTAGTTCCAGGGTTCCGCCGTACGGCGGCTGAGCGGGTCGGATACACCTCACGCCGTCGCCCGGCGACATCGCGCGGGCCGAAGGCCGCCTCGGCCTGCCGCGCAACCGCCTCACCTCACCCGATTCGGCACCCTCGCCCGCTGCGGCCCCCTCGGCCGCAGTCGGAGCCCTCGGCCCGATTCGGTACTCCCGGCATGAGCCGGCACCCCTCAACAGCAGGAGAGAGCTATGCCCACAACGACCGTGCACGAGTACTCGCCGGTCCCGGACCGTATCGTCGCTCTCCAGGCGGCGGGCGCGAAGCGCGCGGCGCTGATCGACGGCCCCGGGGAGTACGCACACGTCAAGCCGCGCACACCCGACAACGACGGCGACACCGAGATCGTGGGCACCACCACGGTGACGCACCGGTTCGTCGACGCTCCCGGTGACTCCGAGACGGTGCGCTGGCACTACGTCGAGGCGGGTTCGGGTCCGGTGGTCGTGTTCCTGCACGGCATCCCGGAGTCGTGGTTCATGTGGCACCGCCAGATCGACGCCCTCGCCGCCACCCATCGCGTGATCGCGATCGACCTCAAGGGATACGGGCAGTCCGAGAAGGGCACCGGCGACTACCGGCAGGTGGGAGTCGCCGAGCAGCTCTCCGCCATGCTGACCCAGATCGGCGTCGACCGGTTCCAGCTGGTCGCGCACGACCGCGGCTCGGTGGTCGGTGACTACTTCGCGGCGGCCGAGCCCGAACGGATCGTCAGCTATCTGCGCGCGTCCCAGCACCTGTACCACCTGAACCCCATCGTCCACCCGCAGGAGCGGCTCTTCACCGACCCGAGCTGGGTGCACACGCTGGCCAAGCCGGCCCAGCTGATCCGCACGCTCTACACCCTCGGCGCACGCGACACCGCGGCGGAGAGTGACATCGTCCGGACGATCCAGGAGTTCAGCTACGAGGACGTCGCCCGCGCGGTTCCGCGGTACTTCAACTCCTCCAGCTTCCGCAAGGAGTGGATCGACCGTCGTGAGCGGCTCATGCACGCCTGGGACTTCCCGGTGCTGCTCCTCCAGGGGTACGACGACCCGTTCCAGCCGCGCGAGTTCTACGAGGACGCGCACAACTGGGTGCCCAACTCGACGGTCGAGTTCATCGACGCGGGGCACTTCTTCCACTTCGAGAATCCGGCCGACACCACCGCGGCGATCGTCCGGTTCGTCACCGACAACTCATGACCTCCGCACTACAGCACGAAAGGACGGATCCGGCGTGAAGTGGTTCCTTGTCGTTCGGCCGTTCACGGTATCGATCGAGGAGTACTGGCCCGAACTGGACGAGCATCTCCGCTGGATGAAGCAGCAGCACGATCTGGGCAACATCGTCCTCTCGGGTCCCGACTCCACCCGCCTGGTCGGTCTCTACCTGATCCGTGCCCGGTCGCTTGAGGCGGCGGAGGCCATCGCCGGCAGTGACCCGTTCACGCTGAGCGGGAAGGCGCGCTACGAGATCACCGAGTGGGAGATCCACCAGGCCTTCGGTGTCGGCGCCTTCGCCGCCTCGGGAATCCCGCCCATCGACACCCACGCATAGTCACCTCGCGGGCGAGCAGCGGCTCATCCGCACCGATCGACGCCCACGACGGCGTTGGGACCGAAAGAAGCACGACATGTCCGAGGCATCACTCGAAGACAAGATCAACCAAGCGGGCGGGCCCGTGAAGATGCTGCGTTCGTCGAACGCGGGCGCCTACCCCTTCCCGATCCCCAGCGAATACACGAACTGGCGTGACGAGCAGCGTGCGTGGCACGAGACGGCCGTCCTCTTCGACCAGTCGCACCACATGACCGACCTCTACGTGCAGGGCCCGGACGCCTTGGCACTCGTCAGCCACGTCGGTGTCAACAAGTTCACGGGGTTCGGTCGCAACAAGGCCAAGCAGTTCGTGACCTGCAACGAGGCCGGACAGATCATCTCGGACTCCATCCTCTTCGGCCACGACGACGACCGGTTCAGCCTGGTGGGAAACCCCTTCGGCCTGGACTGGCTGGAGTACCAGGCGAAGACCGGAGGGTATGACGTCGAGATCACCCGGGACGAGCGGACCCTCGCCAACCAGCGGGGACGCCTCATCTTCCGCTTCCAGTTGCAGGGCCCCGCCGCCCTGGAGATCGCCGCGAAGGCCTCCGGCGGTTCGCTCCCGCGGATCAAGTTCTTCAACATCGGTGAGTTCGAGATCGCGGGCCACGCGGTGCGCGCGCTGAACCACACGATGGTCGGTGTTCCCGGACATGAGAACACCGGCCTTGAGATGTGGGGCCCGATGGAGCACGGCCCGGAGGTGTGGGCGGCCCTGTGCGCGGCGGGCGAGGAGTTCGGGCTTCGGCAGGGCGGCGCCATCGCGTACTCCACCACCGCGCTCGAATCGGGTTGGTACGGCATGTATGTGCCGGCGATCTTCTCCGGCGACGACACTCTGCCGTATCGCCGGCACCTCAGGGCCACCGGCTTCGAGGGGAGGGCCTCGCTCGGCGGGAGCTTCGACGCCCCTCGCATCGAGGACTTCTACTACACGCCGTTCGATGTCGGCTACGCCCACATCGTCAACTTCGACCACGACTTCATCGGTCGTGACGCTCTCCTCGAACGCCGCGACGAGCCCTCGTCCAAGAAGGTGTGGCTCCGCTGGAACGACGAGGACGTGACCCGGCTGCTGGCGGGCGGGCTGCTGCCCGACGAGGAGGCCCGCACCCGGTACCTCAGTGTCCCGTACGGCGTCTACAACACGTTCCAGTACGACACGGTGACGTCGGGAGACCGCACGGTCGGCGTGTCGAACCGCACCGGATACACGGTCAACGTGGGTCACTGGTTCTCGCTGGCCATCGTCGACGAGGACATCGCGAGGGACGGCGCCGACGTGGTCGTAGTGTGGGGAGAGCCGGACGGCGGTGCGACCAAGGCCAATGACGCTCTCCACCGCCAGACCGAGGTCCGGGCGAAGGTGAGTCTGAACTCCCCCGTCCGGCCGTGAGGCGAGGGCCTTCCCGGCGGTTGGCCTGACCGGGTGCCGAGGTGTTGATCGGGCCGTACCGTGGGCGGCCCGATCAACCGTACCCGCTGCCCATCCCTCACCCCCCCCCCCCCGGGGGTGGGTGGGTGTGGTGCGGCGGGGGTGAGGGGTGCCGTGCCGCGCGCTGGTGCTACTTCGTGCCGGGCTCGTCCTCCAGGGCCTTCAGGGCCGGGTCCAGTACCACGTCCCGCTCGCGTGCCTCCGTGGTCGGGTCCTCCGGGAAGTGGCAGGCCGTGAGGTGGCCGGCCGTGTTGCCGGAGAGCTGGAGCAGCGGGGGCTCCTCCGAGGCGCACTTGTCCTGCGCCTTCCAGCAGCGGGTCCGGAAGCGGCAGCCGGACGGCGGGTGGATCGGGGACGGGACGTCACCGGCGAGGCGGATGCGCTCGCGGGGCTCGGCCTCGTCCGTCATCTCCACCTCGGGCACGGCGGACAGCAGGGCGTGGGTGTACGGGTGACGGGGGCGGTTGTAGATGGACTCCCGGTCCCCGACCTCGACCACCTTGCCGAGGTACATCACCGCCACGCGCTGCGAGAAGTGCCGCACGATCGCCAGGTCGTGGGCGATGAACACGAACGCGATGCCCAGCTCCTCCTGGACCTTCTGGAGCAGGTTCACCACCTGGGCCTGGATGGACACGTCCAGCGCGGAGACCGGCTCGTCGGCCACGATCAGCTTGGGGTTCAGGGACAGCGCCCTGGCCACACCGATGCGCTGGCGCTGACCGCCGGAGAACTCGTGCGGGAAGCGGTTGTAGTGCTCGGGGTTGAGGCCGACCAGCTCCAGGAGTTCCCGGACCCGGTTCTCCAGGCCGCCCTTCGGGTTGATCCCGTTGACCTCCATCGGCGACTTGATGATCGTGCCGACGGTTTGCCGCGGGTTCAGCGAGGAGTAGGGGTCCTGGAAGATCATCTGGATCTCCGAGCGGACCGGGGCCAGCTGACGCCGTGAGGCGCTGGTGATGTCCTGCCCGGAGTACGTGATCCGGCCGCCCGTGGGCTCCAGCAGCCGGGTGATCAGCCGGCCCGTGGTCGACTTGCCGCAGCCCGACTCACCCACCAGACCGACGCTCTCGGCGACACCGACCGTCAGGTCGACACCGTCCACGGCCTGGACCGCGCCGACCTTGCGTTTGATCGGGAAGCCGCCGTAGATGGGGAAGTGCTTGGTCAGCCCCTTGACCTCCAGGAGGGTTTCCCTGTCGGTGCCGGTGGCGCCCTGCTGTGCGGGGAGCGTGAGGTTCTCGCTCATGATTCTCGAATCTCCCTAGCGCAGCCGGGGCTGGATCTCGTCGATGAAGATGGTCTGCTTCTGCTCGGCCGTCAGGTGGCAGGCGGCGGCCCGGCCCTCGCCGAGCTGCGGGCGGGCGGTGGTGCACAGTCCGCCCGCGACCTTGTCGGGGAAGGCACAGCGCGGGTGGAAGGGGCAGCCCGAGGGCGGGTTGAGCAGCGAGGGCGGCGAGCCGGGGATCGGCGTGAGCGCCTGGCCGATGTCACCGTCCAGACGGGGCATCGAGCTGAGCAGACCCCAGGTGTACGGGTGCTTCGGCGTCCGCAGCACCTCCTTGACGCTGCCGCGCTCCACGGCCCGGCCCGCGTACATCACCAGCAGGTCGTCGGCCACGTTGGAGATCACGCCGAGGTCATGGGTGATGAAGATGATCGCGGAGCCGAACTCCTGCTGGAGGTCTTTCAGCAGATCCAGGATCTGGGCCTGCACGGTCACGTCGAGCGCGGTGGTCGGCTCGTCGGCGATCAGCAGATCGGGGTCGCAGATCAGCGCCATGGCGATCATCGCCCGCTGGCGCATACCGCCGGAGAACTGGTGGGGGTAGTCGTCGAAGCGCACCTTGGGCTGCGGGATGCCGACCTTCTCCAGCATCTGCACCACCCGGTCCTTGGCCTCCTTCTTGGAGGCGCCGGTGTGCTTCATGAACGGCTCGGACAGCTGCCGGCCCACCGTGTAGTACGGCGACAGCGCGGTCAGCGGGTCCTGGAAGATCATCGCCATCTTGTTGCCGCGGAGCTTCTCCAGCTCCTTGTCGGTGGCGGTGACCAGTTCCTTGCCGTCGAGGATTATCTCGCCGTCGACGGTGGTGGACTGCGGGTTGTGCAGGCCCAGGACCGTCAGGTTGGTGACGGACTTGCCGGAGCCGGACTCGCCGACGATGCCCAGGGTCTTGCCGCGCTCGACATCGAAGGACAGCCCGTCGACCGCCTTGACGATGCCGTCCTCGGTGGAGAACTGCACCCGCAGGTCACGGACCGAGAGGAAGCTCTCGGGCCCGGTCGGGGCCGGGGCGTCCTCGGTCTTGGTCAGTGTGGTCACGGTGGTGGGGTTCTTCCTAGGAGAGCCGGACGCGCGGGTCGATCCAGGCGTACACGATGTCGACGAGGATGTTCAGAAGCAGGATGAAGAAGGCGCCGAACAGCATGACGCCCATCGTCAGCGGAAGGTCCTTCGTGGTCGCTCCGTCGACAGCGAGGCGGCCGATGCCCTGGAGCGAGAAGGTGAGTTCGGTGACCACACCGCCGCCGAGCAGGGCGCTGATGTCGATACCGAGGACGGTGACGATGGGGATGAGCGAGCCGCGCCAGGCGTAGCGGAAGAAGACATAGCGCTTCGGCATGCCCTTGGCCTTGGCGGTGCGCACGTGCTCCTCGGCGAGCTGCTCGATGAGGGAGGCGCGTGCCATACGGGTGTACTGCGCGGTGAAGATGGTGGCCATCACGACCATCGGGATCCACAGCCCGGCCAGCCAGCCGAACGGGCTCTCCGTGAACGGGACGTACTTGGGGTCCTCCACCCAGCCGGTGCTGTACACGAAGATCAGCAGCACGATCGGGCCGAGGAAGTAGATCTGGAACGAGCTGAGCACCATCGACGAGCCGGTGGCGATCTTGTCGACCAGGGTGCCGCGCCGGTACGCGGCCAGCATGCCGGTGCCGACACCGACGGTGAGGAAGACCACGATGGCGCCGAGGGTCAGCGACAGGGTGAGCGGGAAGCGGTCCATGATCGTGGCCCAGACCATGTCGCCGGAGTAGAAGGACTGGCCGAGGCAGGGCGCGGCGCAGTGACCCTGCGGGAAGTCACGGCCGGTCACGATGCCGGACATGAAGTCCCAGAACTGCTGGGCGATCGGGAGGTTCAGCCCGAGGGCCGTGCGGATCTCCTCCAGTCTCTGCGGGGAGCAGTCCTTGCCACAGGCCAGCGAGGCGTAGTCGGACGGCGCGGCGACGAACAGGAAGAAGGTCGCGGCACCGATGAGGAACAGGGTGACGACGGCACCGACCAAGCGCCGGAGGATGAACTGAAGCATGGCGGGGAGGCTGCTCTCTACGGAGACGGTGGGAGGTTTGCGGGGAACCGCGGGGGGTGGCGCCCCCCGGGGGGCCCCCCCCCCGGGCACCCGCAAAGGGCTACAAATAAACAAAAAACCCGGGGTAGACCAAG
>NZ_JBHYUG010000015.1:96918-135364 GCF_042749375.1 Streptomyces sp. NPDC059477
CGCGCGGCTTGTGAAACACACGGTGGGGGGGGCGCCGGTTATGCAGGGCCGGGGGGGGTGGTTGGGGGAGACCGGGGGCCGCGCGCTCCGCCTGGTGCGCACTCCCGCGGTCAGCCGTAGAGGGCTACGACTTCAGGAACAGCCGGGTGACGTCGATGTAGCTGGACTCGGTGCTGTAACGGGCACCGCCGACGTTCGAGCCGTAGAGCTGGAACTGCTTGGTGTACCAGAGCGGCGCGGCCGGGTTGACCTCTTCGAGGATGTAGTGCTGCGCCTCCTGCCAGGTCGCCAGCGCCTCGGTCGGCTCCTGGGTCAGGGCCTTCTCGATCAGCTCCTGGACCTTCGGGTCGTCGATGTGCGAGTAGTTCGGCGAACCGTCGCCGATCAGCGAACCGTCGTAGACCGGGGTGACGACGGTGGCCGGGGACGGCCAGTCCTGGCCCCAGCCGGAGATGTAGATGTCGTACGCGTTGTCGATCTTGCCGATCTGCTCGTAGTAGCTCGCGGCGTCGACCTCCTTCGCGACGATGTCGAAGCCGACCTTGGTCAGCGCGTCCTCGATGGCGACCTTGCGCTTCTGGCCCTGCTCGCTGTTGGAGTAGGCGAAGACGAGCTTCTTCTCGGCCGCCGGGACGTCAGCGAGCAGCTCTTCGGCCTTCTCGATGTTGCCCTGCGGCGTCTTCAGACGGCCGTAGGGGTCGTAGTCCGCCTCGTAGCCCGGCAGGGTCGGCGCGAACAGGTTCGGGGCGACCTCGCCACCGTAGGCGCCACCCTCACCGGCGATCAGCGAGTTGGAGTTCACCGCGTAGGTGATGGCGTCCCGGACGTTCTTGTTCTTGACCCGGTCCAGGTTGAAGTTCAGCACCTGCACGTAGGGCTGGTAGCCCTGGATCGTGCGCTTGTTGACCTCGGCGTCGCTGACGACCTTCTGGACCTGGGTGGACTCGACGCCACCGGTCAGCTGGATGGCGTTCTTGGCGTCGCCCTGGTCGGCGATCAGACGCTGGGTCTGGGTCGACTCGGTGATGCCGAACTGGATGTCGAGGCCATCGAGGTACTGGTGGCGCACGGAGTCGGTGTTCGGGTCCCACTGGTCGTTCTTGACCAGCGTGAGGGACTTACCGATCTTGTAGTCGGCGATCTTGTACGGGCCGAGGGAGACCGGAGCCTTGTCGTACTGCTCCTTGGTGTCGGTCTCCTCCGGGACGATGGAGTAGCCCGGCATGGCGAGCGTCTGCGGCAGGTCGGGACGCGCCGTGTCGAAGTGGAAGACGACGGTCTTGTCGTCCGGCGTCTCCAGGACGCTGTCCGGCAGGTGCTTGTCGCCGTAGCCGCCGTCGGGCAGCTCCTTCTTGTACTCGTCGCCGCTCAGCCAGGTCTGGACGTAGTACGGACCCTCGATGATGAAGTCGGAGTAGGTGCGCTCGATGGTGTGGCGGACGTCGGCGGAGGTGATCTCCTTGCCGTTCTCGTCCTTGATGCCGTCCTTGAGCGTGAACGTCCAGGTCTTGCCGCCGTCGGACGACGTGCCCGAGTCGGTGGCGAGGTCGCCGACGACCGAGACACCGCCCTTGCCGTCCTCCTCGAAGTTGGTCAGCCCGCGGAAGAGCAGGTTGGCGACCTGGCCGGCGTCCGAGACATAGATCTGGCCCGGGTCCAGGTGGGACAGGCCCGACTCCTGGTAGACGGTGAGGGTGCCGCCGGACTGGGCACCGGGGACCTCCTCGGCGGGGCCGGTGGAGGCGGCGGCGTCGGCGTAGGTGACCGCCGACGACTGGGCCGCGGCGTCTTCCTGGTCCTGGTCGGAGGTCGCGCCTTCGGAGCCCGTGTTCTCCGAGCAGCCCGTGAGCGCGAGCGAGCCGACCGCGAGCGCGACGACTATCGCGCGTGCTCTGCGCGAGGTGAACGTCTTCATAGCGGTGAATGCACCTACTTGTCGGTTGTTATCCATGAGTACTGCCTGACGCGGCTGGTAGGCCGACGCGGGGGCGGCAGCCACCCCCCACCAACGGACGCTTCACCGACCGGACTTGGGGTCGAAGGCATCCCGTACGGAGTCCCCGAGGAGGTTGAAGCACAGGATGAAGATCACCAGTGCCACACCGGGGAAGAACATGAACGCCGGATCCGTCTCCGCGTACTTCGCGCCGGCGGCGAACAGCCGGCCCCAGTCCGGAGTCGGCTCGACGAAGCCCACACCGGCGAAGGAGAGGAAGGCGATGGTGAGGATCGTGCTCGGCAGCTGGTACGTGAACTGCACCAGGATCGGCGAGACGATGTTCGGCAGGATCTCCTTGCGAACGATGCGCAGGGGTGAGGCACCGGACACCTTGGCGGCCTCCACGAACTCCCGCTCGCGCAGTGACAGCACGGTCGAGCGGACCAGCCGGGCCATGCCCATCCAGCCGAGGAGCCACAGCACGATCAGGATGGCCAGCGCCCGGAAGTAGGTGGGGGTCTCCTCCTGGGGGTCCACGAAGAACGCGGTCACCACCGGCATGAAGGCGATGAAGAACAGCTGGCTCGGGAACGAGAGGAAGAAGTCGGTGACGCGGCCGATCCAGTAGTCGGTACGGCCGCCGAAGTAGCCGCCGATCAGACCGAGGGTGACACCGGTGATCATCAGCAGGGTGGTCACACCCAGCGCCATGAACAGCGACGTGCGCATGCCATAGACGAGCATGGCGAAGAGGTCGCGGCCGTACTGCGGCTCGACACCGAACCAGTGGGTCCCCGAGACCCCGCCGAAGTATCCGAGCGGCAGGCCGAAGGCGTCCAGCACGGGCCGGTCGGAGTAGGTGGGGTCCTGCCCGTAGAGCGTGTACGGGTTGGTGCCGCTGATGCTGGTGAGGACCGGCGCCAGCAGCGCGATCACGAAGTAGAAAATCACTACACCCGCGCACAGCATCCCGGTACGGTCACGCTTGAAGCGCTGCCACATCAGCTGCCCGGGGGAACGCCCCTCAAGCTTCTTCTCGCCCGGGGCGACCGGGGAGGTCGTTTCGAGCTCAGGGTCCAAGGCGACCGCGGACCCCGAGCCCTCGGCCTTGGTTGGACTGGTCATGTGTGTTCTTCCCCCGGGGGGTTGGAGAGCTGAGCGCAGCACAGATACCGGCAGGTTCTGTGGTTTGGGGGAACTTTCGCCAAGTGCATCAACGCGCGTCAAGGGCGGAAGGCATAGGGATCTCCCTACCGTGCATATTTTGAGCAAAAATTGCGAGGATCGACACCTGCGCGCGCTTGACATGTGAGACGACAAACCGGCGAAATGGACATCTAGGGACGATTTTTTGGTTTACATGTCCGAAACTTGATCGCTGGCTCACCGATATCCGAACAGTGCTTTAAGGGTCGCGGGGGGCGATCCGGGGCGCGCGGAAACAGGGGCCGCGCTCGGCATCCGAAGCGTCCCCCCGGGGGAGCGTACGGCTCGGTTACGGACCTCGCGAGGGAACGCCGAATAACCCGGCCCCCCGCGGACGGAGGACCGGGTTGTCGTCCCGGTACGGGGCGTGACGAGTGGGTCAGCCGTGCTTGGCCCGGCTCGCGGCGCGGGCCCGCCCCCGCTGGTCCAGGTTCACCTTGCGAATGCGAACGGACTCCGGGGTCACCTCGACACACTCGTCGTCCCGGCAGAACTCCAGCGACTGCTCCAGCGACAGCCTGCGCGGCGGGACGATCGACTCGGTCACATCGGCCGTGGAGGACCGCATGTTGGTGAGCTTCTTCTCCTTGGTGATGTTGACGTCCATGTCGTCGGCGCGCGAGTTCTCACCGACGATCATGCCCTCGTACACCTCGGTGCCGGGGTCCACGAAGAGCACTCCGCGCTCCTGGAGGTTCGTCATCGCGAACGCGGTGACCGCCCCGGCCCGGTCGGCCACCAGCGAGCCGTTGTTACGGGTCTGGAGCGGGCCGAACCAGGGCTCGAAGCCCTCGTGGATGGAGTGCCCGATGCCCGTGCCCCGGGTCTGGGTCAGAAATTCTGTCCGGAATCCGATCAGTCCGCGCGAGGGCACCACGAACTCCATCCGGACCCAGCCCGAGCCATGGTTGGACATGTTGTCCATCCGGCCCTTGCGGACGCCCATCAGCTGGGTGACCGCGCCCATGTGCTCCTCCGGCACATCGACCGTCATCCGCTCGACCGGCTCGTACACCTTGCCGTCGACGTCCTTGGTGACCACCTGGGGCTTGCCGACGGTCAGCTCGTAGCCCTCGCGGCGCATGGTCTCCACCAGGATGGCCAGCGCCAGCTCGCCGCGGCCCTGCACCTCCCAGGCGTCCGGCCGCTCGGAGTCCAGCACCCGCAGGCTGACATTGCCGATCAGCTCACGGTCGAGGCGGTCCTTGACCTGGCGGGCGGTCACCTTGCGGTCCTTGACCACCGCCTTGTTCTCGGCGCCCTTGCCGGTGCCGCCCCGGCCGACCAGCGGCGAGGTGTTGGTGCCGATCACCATCGAGATGGCGGGCTCGTCCACCGTGATCAGCGGCAGCGGGATCGGGTTCTCGGTGTCCGCGAGGGTCTCGCCGATCATGATGTCCGGGATACCGGCGACCGCGCAGATGTCACCCGGGCCGGCCTTCTCGGCGGGCTTGCGGGTGAGCGCCTCGGTCATCATCAGCTCGGAGATACGGACATTGGCGACCGTGCCGTCCCGCTTGATCCAGGCCACGGTCTGGCCCTTGCGCAGCTCGCCCTGTTCGACCCGCAGCAGCGCGATCCGGCCGAGGAAGTTGTCCGCGTCCAGGTTGGTCACATGGGCCTGGAGCGGGGCCTCCTCGTCGTAGACCGGCGCCGGGATGTGCTCCAGGATGGTGGAGAAGAACGGCTCCAGGCTGTCGCTGTCGGCCGGGACCGTGCCGTTGTCCGGCTTGGTCAGCGAGGCGATGCCGTCCCGGCCGCAGGCGTAGACGATCGGGAACTCGATCTGCTCCTCGTCGGCGTCCAGGTCGAGGAAGAGGTCGTACGTCTCATTGACCACCTCGTCGATACGGGCGTCGGGGCGGTCCGTCTTGTTGATACAGAGGATCACCGGCAGCCGGGCCTGGAGCGCCTTGCGGAGCACGAAGCGGGTCTGCGGCAGCGGGCCCTCGGAGGCGTCGACGAGGAGCACCACACCGTCGACCATCGACAGCCCGCGCTCGACCTCGCCGCCGAAGTCGGCGTGGCCGGGGGTGTCGATGATGTTGATCGTGATGACGTCGCCGCCGGCCTTCGGGTGGTACTTGACCGCCGTGTTCTTGGCGAGGATCGTGATGCCCTTCTCACGCTCCAGGTCGTTCGAGTCCATGACCCGGTCGTCGACCGACTCCAGCTGGTGCGCGGCGAAGGCGCCGGCCTGCTTGAGCATGGCGTCGACGATGGTCGTCTTGCCGTGGTCGACGTGGGCGACGATGGCGACGTTGCGGATGTCGTGGCGCGTGGCCATATTGCGGCGTACTCCCGGAGTGTGAGGACGGCCTGCGTCTACGTCTGTGTCACGCGGGCCATGCCGGGCTTGACATGCCACGGCCTCACCCCATGGTACGGGCCCGCCGCCGCGGGGGCTCACCGGGCGGGTCGGCGCAGGTGGGAGCCGCCTTAGGGGGTCCGAGGCGCTTTTTTTGGGGGCCGAGGCGTCTTTGGGGGCGGGGCGTCTTTGGGGCCGAGGTGTCTTTGGGTGCGGGGCGTCTTTGGGTGCGGGGCGTCTTTGGGGGGCGAGGCGTCTTGGGGGGGCGGGGGTCTTGGGGGGGCGGGAGTCTTGGGGGGGCGGGAGTCTTGGGGGGGACGGGGATCTTGGGGGTCCCGTGGAGTCATGGGGCGGCTGAGCCGACGCAAAGGGGCGCGGGGAACTGCGCGACCAGCCACAGTCCACCCGCGCCCGAACGACTTCCGCAGCCGCCCAGAACCTGATCCTGCCCAGAACCCGGTCCTGCCCAGGGCCCTACTCCCCCTTGCCGGAGTCCTTCCCCTTCTTCTTCAGGAACCCCATGTCCTGATACACCGGCGTCTCGAACCCGAAGGCCCCGGCGTTGGCCAGATCCTTCCGCGCCGCCACCAGCTGGGGCCGCTGGTACAGCGGGATCGACCCCGCCGCCGCCCAGATCCGCGCGTCCGCCTTGCGGATGAGGGAATGGGTCTC
This sequence comes from Streptomyces sp. NPDC059477, assembly GCF_042749375.1. Taxonomy (NCBI): domain Bacteria; kingdom Bacillati; phylum Actinomycetota; class Actinomycetes; order Kitasatosporales; family Streptomycetaceae; genus Streptomyces; species Streptomyces sp. NPDC059477. The sequence continues at coordinate 103,044 of NZ_JBHYUG010000015.1, forward strand.
GCCCTCGTTCAGCGTCGAGATCGCCTGGTCGAACAGCTGGTCGACCTGGTCCGTGCCGACCCGTGTGTAGTTCTGCTCGACGTTCAGCGACCCGTCGGCCGCCGGGACCGGCTTGGCGTAGATCGGCCGGGCGTCGGTCGCGGGGTAGGCGGAGGCGGGCCAGGAGTAGAGCGCGAGGTCGTAGTCGCCGGAGGCGATGTGGTCCTTGAAGTAGCTCTCGTCGTCGACCTTCTTCGTCTCGGTGGGGATACCGACCTCGTCCAGCATCTTGGAGATACGTTCCGCCACCGCCCGCAGCGTCTCCGAGCCCTTGCCCGACGGCACCACGAACCGCAGCTTCATCGGCTTGCCGTCCTTGGTCACCGGCCCGGCCGGGACCTCCGCCGGAGCCGCGGTGCCCTTGGGCGCGTACGCCCCCGGCGCCCCGCCCTGCTTCAGCTGGTCGCCGACGTACTGCTTGCCGTCCTGCGCCAGATTCGCGCCGTCGTGCGTGTCGTGCCGCGTCGCGTCATCGGCGGCCCCGCCTTCGGCGCCGCTCTCGGCGTTCGCGGCGTTCTGCGCGGAGTCGCTCCGCGCCTTGCCGTCCTCGCCGACGATGTACGCGCCGTCCTCCCCGCCCTGCGACTCGTCCTCGGCCTCCGACTCCGAGCCGTCCTTGGACTCCTCGCCCTTCGACCCGGCCGCCTTTTCGCCCTTGCCCTTCGGCGCCCCCGGCACCCACCCGGCGTCCGCGAGCAGCGCCCGCGCCTCCTTGGTGTCCTGGTCGCCCAGGGCCCCGCTGTTGTCGGCGTAGGCGGCCTGGCCGGACAGCGCCAGATGGCTGCCGACCGGCTTCGTGGGCAGGCCCAGCGGCTTGAGGACCAGCTTCGCCAGTTTCTCGCGGTCCAGCGCGCGGGCCACCGCCCGGCGCACCCGTTCGTCGGCCAGCGGGCCCTCCTCGCCGTTCAGCGCGAGCTGGGTGTACGCGGGCTCCAGCGAGCGGCGGACCTCGAAGCCGCTGAGCGCCCGCTCCTCGGCGGTCAGCGCCCGCACCGGCGTCTTGCCGGCGCCGTCCTTGCCGGACCCATCCTTCTCGCCCTCGGCCCCCGCCGCGCCCTTCGGCGGCGCCGGCTCGATCTTGCGGGCCCCCGGCGCGTCGACCTCCGCGAGGTCGACCCTGCCCTCGGCCAGCGCGGTCGTCCGCTCGTCGCGCGGCACCGCCCGCAGCACGATCTGGGAGAGCTTGGTCGGCTCGCCCCACCAGCGCGGATTGCGCGCCAGCGTGATCTCGTCGGCCTTGCGGTCGATCTTCTTGACGGCGAACGGCCCGGCGGTGACCTTGAGCTTGGTGCGCGCCCCGTCGTTGAAGGAGTCCGGGGTGCCCATGACCTCCTTCGGGTACAGCGGGGAGAACAGCGAGCGCCAGTCCGCGTAGGGCTTGGCGAAGGTGACCCGGACCTCCAGGTCGTTCTTGCCCCGCTCGATCCGCGCGATCCGGTCGTACCCGGCGTTGCGGGCGGTCCAGTAGGAGCTGTTCTTGCCGTTCAGGGCCCGCCACTGGGCGGCGAAGTCGGCGGCGCCGATCTCCCGCCCGTCGCTCCAGACCGCCTGCTGGTGGAGCTTGTAGAGCACGACCTGGCGCGGTTCGGTCTTGACGACCTTGGCGGACTCCAGGAAGTCGGCGTTGACCTGCGGGCGGCCGTTGGCGTCCAGCCGGAACATCGAGGGCAGCACGGCCTGCGCGACCTTGGTGGTGGTGGCGTCGGCGTCGGACTGGAAGGCGTTGAGCGTCTCCGGTACGGCGTCCACCGCCCAGCGCAGCGTGCCGGTGTCGGCGACCTGGTCCCGGGCGGCCGGGGCGATGTCCTGACCGGCCAGCGGCTTGCCGGAGGGGTCGTCCGAGCCGCAGCCGGACAGGGCCGTCACCGCGAGGGCTCCCGCGGTGAGAAAGACGACCGAGCGCAGCACCGCGCGCGGACCGACGGGGTGGGACATCTCTGCTTACCTCCGGGGAACCGCGGGAGTTATGGTCATGAGTGGCCGGGAATTTACGTATATGGAGTTGATCGGATGATTTCTCCATATACGGCCACTGAAGAGGAAAGGGTTCGGCAACGCGGGGCGACACGGCGCCGACGCGCGGGAATGTCACCCGGGCGGCCCAGCCGCCGGGGCTGCACACCCGTACGCCTCGGCCAATCGGTGCACGTCCCTTCCCAGCGGCCGGTGTGACGCGCGACACTCGCAGGCGCATGAACGTCGCCGTCCACGCCGGCCCGGAGCCGCGTTCCGACGGAGATTCCGACGGAAATGAGGTCACGTGATGTCCGTGCACGACGAACTGACGTCGATCCAGAAGTGCCTCGACGACATGGCCCGGTCGGTCCGGCGCCTGGAGCAGCAGATGGGCGAGGGGCTCGATGTCCGCCGCGTCCGTACCGACTGCGAACACCTGCGCGAGAGCGTCGCGCTGCTGCGGGCGGCGGCGGCCACGCCCGCCGCGCCGCGCCGCCCGGAACTGGTCACCATCCCCGACACGCCCTACGACAACAGCCTGTGGGTGGACACGGACGACGAGGGCCTCGGCGCTCGCGACCGGCGTGCGCCCTGAGACCGCCGGGCGGCCGGGGAACCGGCCGCCCGCTCGGCGGCCCAGCCCCCGAACCCCGACCGGAGTCATCCGTTGGCAACTGGTACGGAACGCCCAGCCACCCGACCCGATCCGCGAGGCGGCGTCCGCGGTGCCTCCCGCGCCGCGATCGCCGCCTCCCATCTGCGCACCGACCGCTGGTGGCTCGCGCCGGCCGCCACCGCCGCCGGGCTGCTCGCCTTCATCGCGTACTCGACCTGGCGGGCCTTCTCCAACGCCCACTACTACGCGGCCCCGTACGTCTCGCCCTTCTACTCCCCCTGTCTGGCGGAGAACTGCGAGCCCATGCGCGGCGGGCCCAACTGGGAGATCTTCGGGAGCTGGTGGGGCCTGTCACCGGCCATCCTGATCCTGATCTTCCCACTCGGCTTCCGGCTGACCTGCTACTACTACCGCAAGGCGTACTACCGCGGCTTCTGGGCCTCCCCGCCCGCCTGCGCGGTCGCCGAACCGCACCGGACGTACACGGGCGAGACCCGCTTCCCGCTGATCCTCCAGAACATCCACCGGTACTTCTTCTACGCCGCCCTGCTGGTCGCCGGGATCCTCACCTGGGACACCGCGCTGAGCTTCCGCAACGAGCACTACGAGTGGGGCCACATGGGTGTGGGCACCCTGGTCTTCCTCGTCAACATCGTGCTGATCTGGGCGTACACCCTCTCCTGCCACTCCTGCCGGCACATCGTCGGCGGCAAGCTCAAGCACTTCTCCCGGCATCCGGTGCGCTACCGCATGTGGCAGTGGGTCGGGAAGCTGAACGCCCGCCACATGCAGCTCGCCTGGGCCTCGCTGGTGAGCGTGGCGCTCGCCGACTTCTACGTGTACCTGGTGGCGTCCGGCGCCTTCGACGATCCGGCCCTCTTCTAGCAGCTAGCAAAGGTGTTTCTGATGTCCGTGGTCGATCGGCAGGAGTGGGACGTCGTCGTGGTCGGGGCCGGGGGTGCCGGGCTGCGGGCGGCGATCGAGGCGCGCGAGCGGGGCGCCCGTACGGCCGTGATCTGCAAGTCGCTGTTCGGCAAGGCGCACACCGTGATGGCGGAGGGCGGGATCGCCGCCGCGATGGCCAACGCCAACGAGCACGACACCTGGCAGACGCACTTCCGCGACACCCTGCGCGGCGGGAAGTTCCTCAACCAGTGGCGGATGGCCGAGCTGCACGCCCAGGAGGCCCCGGACCGGGTGTGGGAGCTGGAGACCTGGGGCGCGCTGTTCGACCGGACGAAGGACGGCCGGATCTCGCAGCGCAACTTCGGCGGGCACGAGTATCCACGGCTCGCGCACGTCGGCGACCGCACCGGCCTGGAGCTGATCCGCACCCTCCAGCAGCGCACGGTCGCCCTCCAGCAGGAGGACCACCGCGCGACCGGCGACTACGAGTCCGGGCTGAAGGTGTTCCAGGAGTGCACGGTCACCCGCATCCTGAAGGACGAGGACGGCCGGGTCGCGGGGGTCTTCGCCTACGACCGCGAGAGCGGCCGTTTCTTCGTCCTGGAGGCGCCGGCCGTGGTGATCGCGACCGGCGGCATCGGCAAGTCCTTCAAGGTGACGTCGAACTCGTGGGAGTACACCGGCGACGGCCACGCGCTCGCGCTGCTGGCCGGGGCGCCGCTGCTGAACATGGAGTTCGTGCAGTTCCATCCGACCGGCATGGTCTGGCCGCCGTCCGTGAAGGGCATCCTGGTCACCGAGTCGGTGCGCGGCGACGGCGGGGTGCTGCGCAACTCCGAGGGCAAGCGGTTCATGTTCGACTACGTCCCGGACGTCTTCAAGGAGAAGTACGCCGAGACCGAGTCCGAGGCCGACCGCTGGTACGACGACCCGGAGAAGAACCGGCGCCCGCCCGAACTGCTCCCCCGCGACGAGGTCGCCCGCGCGATCAACTCCGAGGTCAAGGAGGGCCGGGGCTCCCCGCACGGCGGGGTCTTCCTCGATGTCTCCACCCGGATGCCCGCCGAGGTGATCAAACGCCGGCTGCCGTCGATGTACCACCAGTTCAAGGAGCTGGCGGACGTGGACATCACGGCCGAGGCCATGGAGGTCGGTCCCACCTGCCACTACGTGATGGGCGGCATCGCCGTCGAGTCCGACACGGCGGCGGCGCGCGGGGTGCCGGGGCTGTACGCGGCCGGTGAGGTGGCGGGCGGCATGCACGGCTCCAACCGCCTGGGCGGCAATTCCCTGTCCGACCTGCTGGTCTTCGGCCGCCGGGCGGGCTGGCACGCCGCCGAGCACGCGGCCGGGGCGGGGGCGCGTCCCCGGGCGCCGGAGAGCGCGGTGGACGCGGCGGCGGCCGAGGCGCTGCGCCCGTTCTCCGCCGAGGAGGCCGGGGGCGCGGGGCCGCCGGAGAACCCGTACACCCTGCACCAGGAGCTTCAGCAGACCATGAACGACCTGGTGGGCATCATCCGCCGCGAGGGCGAGATGGAGCAGGCCCTGGCGAAACTGGCCGAGCTGCGGGTACGGGCCCGCCGGGCCGGGGTCGAGGGGCACCGCCAGTTCAACCCGGGCTGGCACCTCGCCCTGGACCTGCGGAACATGCTGCTGGTCAGCGAGTGCGTGGCGCGGGCCGCGCTGGAGCGCACCGAGTCGCGCGGCGGCCACACCCGCGAGGACCACCCGGAGATGGACCGCCGCTGGCGCGACGTCAATCTGCTCTGCGCGCTCGGCGACCCTGAAGGCGGACTCGCCGCCACCGGCCCCGAGCGCGGCCAGATCGCGCTCACCCGGGAGAACACCGACCCCATCCGCCCGGACCTGCTCGCCCTGTTCGACAAGGAGGAGCTGGTCAAGTACCTGCCCGAAGAGGAGCTGTACGAGTGAGCGGCTACGAGGCCCGTTTCAAGGTGTGGCGCGGCGACACCGGGGGCGGCGGCCTGGAGGACTTCAAGGTCGAGGTCAACGACGGCGAGGTGGTGCTCGACATCATCCACCGCCTCCAGGCCACCCAGGCCCCCGATCTGGCGGTGCGCTGGAACTGCAAGGCGGGCAAGTGCGGCTCGTGCTCGGCGGAGATCAACGGGCGCCCCCGGCTGCTGTGCATGACCCGGATGTCGGTCTTCGCACGCGACGAGACCGTCACCGTCACCCCGCTGCGCGCCTTCCCCGTCATCCGTGACCTGGTCACCGACGTCGGCTTCAACTACACCAAGGCCCGCGAGGTCCCCGCCTTCGTCCCGCCGGAGGATCTCGGGCCGGGCGAGTACCGGATGTTCCAGGAGGACGTGGACCGCTCGCAGGAGTTCCGCAAGTGCATCGAGTGCTTCCTGTGCCAGGACACCTGCCATGTGGTGCGCGACCACGAGGAGAACAAGCGGGCGTTCGCGGGCCCGCGCTTCCTGATGCGGGTCGCCGAGCTGGACATGCATCCGCTGGACGCCGCCGCGGAGAGCGGCCTGGACCGCAAGACCTCCGCCCAGGACGAGCACGGCCTGGGCTACTGCAACATCACCAAGTGCTGCACGGAGGTCTGCCCCGAAGGCATCAAGATCACCGACAACGCGCTGATCCCGCTGAAGGAACGGGCGGTCGACCGCAAGTACGACCCGCTGGTGTGGCTGGGCTCGAAGATCAGGAGGCGCTCCACCTCGTAGCCGGGTGACCGGACGACCGGGTATCCGGGCGAGCGGGTATCCGGGCGAGCGGGTATCCGGGCGAGCGGGTATCCGGGTGCCACACCCCGCTCGCGGAGCCGTATTCCTCCCCCTACGCTCCGAAATGTGACGCGCTCCCTGATCCGGGGCAGGCCCAGGCGGGCCAAGGCCCACATATCCGCGCGCCTGGCCCAGTCGGTGGTCGGCATCGTGATAGCGGTGCTGTGGCTGGGCCTGGCGCTCCACGGAACGCGCGACCAGGCCCCGGCCACCCCCGGCGCGGGCCCGGCCGCCCAGCAGGACGGCACGTCGGCGGCCGATCTCGCCCTGCCGCTGGTGGTGGCGGTGGGGGCGGTGGTCGCGGGCACGTACGGCTATCTCCGCCGCACCCACCGCAGGACGGGCCGTACGACACCGGCGGCGCCCGGGTCCGCCCCGTCCCTTCTCCCCCAACTGGACGAGCGTTCGAGGGCGTTGCTGGTGGCGGCCGACGACAGCGTCCGCGCCAGCCGCGAGGAACTGGACTTCGCCGCCGCCGGCTGGGACGAGCGGACCGCCGCCCCCTTCCGGCACGCCCTGCGCCACGCCGAGACGGAACTGTCGGCGGCCTTCGCGATCCGTGAGCGGTACGACGAGGGCGTACCGGAGGAGGACAGCGCCCGGCGTCAGGCGCTCACCGGGATCGCCGGGCGGTGCGAGGAGGCGGGCCGGCTGCTGGACGCGCAGGCGCCCCGCCCTGGACGCGGCCCGCCGCCTGGAGAGCGACCTGGCCCCGGCGCTGGCGCGGGCGGAGACCCGTTTCCGCGACCTGACGGCCCGGGTCGCCCCGGCGGAGCGGACCCTCACGGACCTCGCCCGCCGCCACGGGCCCGGGGCGCCGGCCCCCGTCACCGGTTTCGTCGAGCAGGCCAGGGACCGGCTGGTCTTCGCCGCCCTGCGCCTCAACCAGTCCCACCAGCGCTCCGACCTGGGCGAACCCGACCCGGCGGCGGCCGAGCTGCGCGCCGCCGAGGGGGCGGTGTCCCAGGCGGCGGTCCTGCTGGACGCGGTGACGGGCCTGGCGCGGGACCTCACCGCCGCCGACACCCTGCTCCCGGCCGCGCTGACCGAGGCGGAGACGGAGGGCGACGCGGCCCTGACCGCCGTACGGAAGGACCTGGCGTCGGAGACCCCGTACGATCCGCTGACCCTCCTGCGCCGGACCCTCGTCTCCGCGAACGGCCGGTCCGGAGCCCTGGCGGCAGCGGCCTCGCTGCTGGCCCGCAGCACGACGGAGACGGCGGACGCATACATCACCACCCACCGCGCGGCCGTCTCGGCGACCCCCCGCACCCATCTGGCAACGGCCTTCCGCCTCCTCACCACCAACCCCGCCGAAGCCGACACCAAGGCCCGCCTGTCCCGCGACCTCGCCGAACAGGACGTCCGCACCCATGGCAACCCGTACGCGGACGAATCCGCCCACGCGGCGGGGGTGGCGGGGGCGATCCTGGGCGGCATCCTCCTGGACCAGGAGGAGCAAGCCGGCCCACCACCGAGCTACGGCGGCCCCGGAACGAGGGCGCGAAGGGTTTCCTAGGCGGGAGGGAAACGCCGCCGTCGGTCTGGCGGGCAAGGGGAACCCCGCGACATTGGGGACGCGGGCACGCCATGTCTCCCAGGGGCGCGGGGAACTGCGCAGTCTTTTGGGCGGGGGCAACGCCGGGACTCCGGGAGCGTGGGGAAGCGGCGCAGGCTTTCAGGGGCGCGGGGCGCGACCAGCCACGACGAGAGCCGCGCCCGGCACACGACCGAACCGCCCGCCGCTAAAACAGACTCAGCAACGCCTCCGCCGGATCCGTCAGCCCACCCTCCCCGTCCGGCAGGGGCAGCTCGAACCACACCGTCTTCCCCCGAGGCGTCCGGCGCGAGCCCCACGCAGCGGAGAGCAGCCCGACCAGCTGAAGCCCCCGCCCCCCCTCGTCCGTGTCCCGCGCCCGCCGCCGCCGAGGCTGCACCAGCCCGGAGTCCCACACCTCGCACACCAGCGTGCGATCGAGCAGCAACCGGAGCCGGATCTCCCCCTCCCCGTACCGCAGCGCGTTCGTCACCAACTCGCTCACCAGCAACTCGGTGGTGTCGACCAGCGGTTCCAGATCCCAGCTCAGCAACTGCCCGCGCGCGTACTCCCGCGCGCGCCCCACACTGCGCGGCTCGCGCGGCAGCGTCCAGTCGCCGACGGACTCGGCGGGCAGCCCCTGGACGCGGGCCATGAGCAGGGCGATGTCGTCCTCACCGTGATGGGTGTCGAGCGTGGTCAGGACGTGATCGCAGACGTCCTCCAGGGGACGCGAGGGATCCGTGAGCGCGCCGACGAACGCTTGCAGCCCCTCGTCCAGCGGATGGTGCCGGGACTCGACCAGACCGTCCGTGTAGAGCGCGAGCAGCGCACCCTCGGGGAGTTCGACCTCGACCTCCTCGAAAGGTTCACCGCCGACGCCGAGCGGCATGCCGGGCGGCACGTCGAGCATCAGCGCGCTCTCGCCGGGTTCGACGAGGACCGGCGGCAGATGGCCCGCGTTGGCGAAGGTGCAGCGCCGGGTGACGGAGTCGTAGACGGCGTAGACGCAGGTCGCGAGGTACACCTCGGACAGGTCGGCCTCGCGGGGGCGGCGGGCCGCGCGGGTGGCCTGCTGGATGCCCCCGGGGGTGCCGAGGCCACGCGCGATCTCGTCCAGCTGGGAGAGCACCTCGGCGGGTTCGAGATCGAGCTGGGCCAGCGTGCGTACGGCGGTGCGCAGTTCGCCCATGGCGACGGCGGCGCGCAGACCGCGGCCCATGACGTCGCCGACGACCAGCGCGGTGCGGTGGCCGGGCAGTTCGATGACGTCGAACCAGTCGCCGCCGACCTCGCTGGGGCGGCCGGTGGAGGCGTTGCCGGGGCGGTAGCGGCAGGCGATGTCGAGGCCGGAGGCGACCGGGTCGCCGGGCGGCAGCAGGGACCGTTGCAGTATCAGCGCGCGCTCGTGCTCACGGCGGTACAGGCGCGCGTTGTCGATACAGACCGCGGCGCGCGCGGCGAGTTCGACGGCGAGGTCCCGGTCCCGGTCGCCGAACGGCTCGCTGCCCTTCGTACGGGAGAACTGGGCCAGTCCCACGACGGTGTCGTGGGCGACCATCGGCACGGCGAGGGTGCACTGCACCAGGCCGCCCTCCTCCGCCGGGACGTACCGGGTGCGGGCGGCGCGCAGGGCGTCGGCGTGCGGCGAGTTGAAGGCGAAGTGGTGGACCGCGCCGACCTGGACGGGGGCGGTCGTCCCGGCGAAGGGCAGGTCGGCGACGGCACTGGCGTAGGCGACGCGGCGCAGTTCGGCGCTGCCGTCGGCGAGGCCGGGCGGGGTCTCGTCGCCGGCCAGCAGGCCCTGGTAGAGGTCGACGCTGGCGAGGTCGCAGAAGCCGGGGACGGCGACGTCGAGGAGTTCGCGGGCGGTGGTCTCCAGGTCGAGGGAGTTGCCGATGCGGGCACCGGCCTCGTTGAGCAGGGCGAGATTGCGGCGGGCGGCGGCGGCCTCGCGGGCGGCGGCGCGGCGGGCGGTGATGTCGATGCCGAGCCAGGCGATGCCGATGGGGCGGCCGGTGCCGCTGTGCACCCGGTAGAGATTGACGGACCAGTGGCGGCGGTCCTCGGAGCCGGGGACGTACCCGGTGATGTGCATGTCGGTGATGGCCTCGCCGCTCTCCAGCACCCGGCGCAGGGTGGCCAGCACCCGGTCGGCCTCGGAGCGGGGCAGATAGTCGTGCACGCTCCGGCCGCGGTGGTCGTCGGGGACGCCGCCGAACACGGAGGCGAAGCGGGTGTTGGCGCGGCGCACCTTGAGGTCGGTGTCGATCAGCACGAACCCGAACGGAGATTGGCCGAAAATCGACTGCGAGGCGGCGAGGTCGGTCTCGATCCGGCGCAGTACGCGGACGTCGATGACGATGCACACGGCGGCCTTCTCGCCGCTCTCGGCCCGGGTCGGCATCACGTACACCTCGGCCAGCCCGTCCTCGCCCGGGGTGCCGTCCAGGTGCCGGGGTGTCCGGAACGGCACGACCCCGGTCCACTCCCGTCCGTCGAGGATCTCGGCCATCTTGTGCTGGCCGCGCTCGCGCAGATCGGGGTCGACGAAGGCGTCGATGGGGTCCATGCCGATGGCCCGTTCGGCGGGGATGCCGAAGAGCTGCTCGGCGCGCAGGCTCCACTGGTCGACCAGTCCGTCGGGGCCGATGGAGAAGGAGGCGACCTTGATGTAGTCGTAGAGCGATCCGGGCGGGCTGCTCTGCCACAGGGCGTCGCCGGGCCGCGCCTCGCCCAGGGCGAGAACGCCGTCCGCCGAGCGGGCCGATGCCGGTACGGCAATGCGCCTCGCTCGGCCCGACGGGTCCTCGGACTCCGTGGCCTTCGCTGGTATCTCGCTCACGCGAACCGTCCCCTCCAGCTCACCGCGCCCGGCACCGGTCACCGGGTGGCGGCTGCCCGCAGTATCCAGCACTACGGGGCCGTACAACACGGTGTTCACGATCACAGCACGGGCCGGGTGCATTTCGGCCCGCGCTGCGAGAACACAATCAGTCTTCTAACCAGCGGACACACCGTCGAACCACACGCGGGGGCAACCTCCGGTGGCCTGAACCACGGACGGGACAGCGGCACCTCGCCTGTACACCCGATTCACCCCGGTACCGCCAGTTCGAACCACACCGTCTTACCGCTGTCGTCGGGCCGTGTGCCCCATCGGTGGGCCGACGAGGCGACCAGAAGCAGACCCCGTCCGCTCTCGTCCTCGGGCTCGGGAGCGCGCTCGGTCGGCAGGTCCGGGAGCGGGTCGGAGACCTCCACGAGGAGCACCTCGGGCGCCCCCGGACGCCGCCGCAGCCGCAGTCCCACGGGGCCGTCCGCGTGCCGCAGCGCGTTGGTCACCAGCTCGCTGACCAGCAGTGCGGCGATATCACTGAGGCTCTCCAGGGACCAGCCATTGAGCTGCTCACGGACCCGGGCCCGCGCTGTGCGCACGGCTCCCGGGTCCGCGGGAAAGGTCCACTCCACACGCTCACCTTCGGTGTCGATCACACCGATCACTTCCCAGACCCCGAGCCCACGGTTGTCCGATTTCATGGGGTTAATAGGCACATACCCGGCATTTAGGGGGGTGTATCGCCGTCGAATCTGAGACTCGGGTAAGGAAACGGTCAGGCGCACCGAGGCACCCAGGGCGTACACAGCGCGTGACCCGGGGGGTGGCGTGGGAATTGTGCGCCGGGGGGTGCGCCGGGAACCGGCCATCTACGCGCGGGCGGCGCGGGTTGGGGTGGGTCGAGACGCGGGTGCGGTGGGGGTGGGGGCGCGGGTGCGGTGGGGCTGCGGGTACGGCGGGGGTGGGTGGCTGCGGATGGGGGTGGGTGCGGGTGCGGCACGGGAGGGTGCAGGTGCGGTACGAGTCCGGGTGCGGGTATGGATACGGGTCAACCGCGATGTACGTCGGCGACTCCCCCGGCGACGGCCTCGCGGACCGCCGGGACGTCCTGGTCCAGCCAGTCGACGTCCCAGATCTCGTCGGGCTCCAGCCAACGCAGGGCGTCATGGTCCTGGAGGGGTCGCGGGGCCGGGGAGTCCGGCAGGAGTCGGGCCGTCCAGACCTGGAGGACGTACGGGGGTCTCAGGGGCCACTCACCGGGGACCCGGGCCACCGGCAGGGCGATCACGCCGAGTTCCTCGCGCAGTTCGCGGACCAGGGCCGCCTCGGGGCGCTCGCCGGGCTCGACCTTGCCGCCGGGCAGTTCCCATCGGCCGGCCAGTTCGGGCGGGGCGCTGCGGCGGGCGGCGAGCAGCCGGACGCCGTCGAACAGGGCGGCTCCCACCACCACGGTGTGTTCGGTCATGCGCCGGAGCCTAGCCCGAGCGCGTGCGACACCCTCCGGGCACGGTTCGCCGACGGGTGCGCACAGCCGACCGGGCGCTACGTCAGGCGGCGCGCTTCACGGGCCGGGTGTCGCGCCGGTCAGCCCCTTCGCCCCTCGGGCGCCGCACCAATCGACGCCTCGACAGCCGGGCGGGTCACCGGCAGGGCGCCTCACCCATCAGGCGCTCCAACGCCCGGACACCTCACCCATCAGGCGCCTCACCGAACCGGTCACTCATCAGCCGGACACTTCGTCAGCCGGGCACCTGCCTCGCCGGAGGGGCTCCCCGCCGGTCGAGCCGAGCGCCGGTCAAGCGCCTCGCCGGTCAGGCGGACCGGCACTCGCGGGCGTCGGTCCGGCGGGGCGTCAGTCCGGCGGGCCGTTCGTGCCGTCGATGCACTCCACGAAATAGAGCTGCTTGTGGCCCCGGCTGTCGAGGCTGTCGGCTATGCCCTGGGCCTCGGCGCGGGTGGCGTATCTCCCCACGCGGTAGCGGTTGCCGTTGTCGTCCTGCCGTATCACGAGCCAGGGAAGTATGACCGTGCTGTCGTTCATCGCGCCCCACCGCCCCTTTGTGCCCCGACGCATCTGGTCCCCACCCGCGCCCTCGGCCGAACCCCACCCGATAAGGAAACCGCAATCCGCATATGCCCGAGCCTACGCCTTACCTTCACGCAGCGAATACGGCTTTTCACAAAGAGGCACGCAACCAGCCAGGACACAGGGGGCGCACGCCGCCGAACGCGCCCTCCGCACACTCCCGTGCATCCCTTGCCCGCGGGCGCTCGACCCGCCCCGTCCACCTGCGCGAACACCGGGCCCCCACGGCCCGTGGGTCACCCCGGGACGGGCCGTCACCGCAGGCGGTCTTGCGCGACGGCGCGCGCTGGGTCATGAGGAGCGCACCCGGACACGGGGAGCGCGCCACCGGGGAGGGCGCGCCGTTTCACCACCCGGGCGCCGGGCCCCGCTAACGCACCGGCAAGTGGTACGCCACGCGGTAGCGGTCCGCCGGGATCACCACGTCCGCCGTCTCCACCGGCAGCCCGGAGGCGTAGAACGTGCGCTGCACGACGATCACCACATGGCCGGGAACACCCCCGAGGGCGAGCAGTTCCTCCGCCAGTCCGGGACGGGCGCCGACCTCCTCCGTCACGTTGTCCACGACGACGTCGATCGCGGCCATCCGCTCCACCACGCCCATCCCGCCCAGCGGGCCCTCCTCGGGCAGCATCACGGGCGTCCGGCCGGTGACGGAGAGGGGTTCCCAGGAGGTGGAGAGCATCATTGGCTCACCGGCCTCCCGGAACACGTACCGGGTGCGCATCACCCGCTCCCCGGCCGGGATCCCGAGCCGCTCGGCGATGGCCCCGCCCGCCTCGGTCTGCGCGCTGCCCGATTCCCAGGTGCCGCGCGCCCCGGCGTCGGCCTGCTCCTGACGGAAGGGCGTGGCCCCGCTGCCGCTGCGGTACCCGGAGCGGGCGATGCGGCGGGGCACCGGCCGCTCCCGGACGTAGGTCCCGGACCCGGAGCGGCCCTCGACCAGGCCCTCGGCCATCAGCACCTTGCGCGCCTCCAGCGCGACCGTGTCCGAGACGCCGTACTCCTCGCGGATGCGGGCCTGGGACGGGAGGCGGGTGTGCGGCGGCAGCTGACCGTCGACGATCTTCTTGCGGAGATCACCCGCGACGCGCAGGTACGCCGGCTGCTCACCGAATGTCACTGGCCGCTCCCATCAGGTTGTACAGACAGCAACAGCGTCGCAACCGTGGGTTGTACGGTGCAAGCAAAGGCCAGAGAATCACTCGATGTGATGACGCCGCGCCGGGGGCTGCTTTACGCAGGCACTTTCTCCCCGTTATCGCCGCGCTCACACGTCGAGTTCGCCCGTGCCTCCGCTGCTGACCCCGGTGCCGCCCGAGTCCGAGTCGTCCAGGTCGTACGACGGCGGGGTCGTGGCCAGTCCCAGAGCCTCGCGCGCGGTGACCGTGCGCTCGGGGTCGGTCAGCTCGAAGCCCTTGTCCATGTGCTCGTAGAAGGTGTCGACGTCGTCCGTCCCGGCGGCCATCGCCCAGGAACTCCGCGCCTCGCGCAGATCCGCCAGCAGGTCCGCGACCGGCCGCTCGGCATCGGCGGGCCAGGTGTGCCCTTCGAGGGTCGCGATCTGCTCGGCGAGCGCCGAGTCGACCCGCCACGCCCACTGCTGATGCCCCGGCAGATCGTCCTCGACGTACTCCTCGGGGGCCGTGTCGATCGCCTCGTTCTGGATCCGCTCGGCCGTGAGGTAGATCACCTGGCCCTCGTCCAGGGTGGTCTCGTCGGCGCGCAGTGAGCCGGTGAGCTTGCCGTCGACCTCGGCGTGGCCGAAGAAGCAGGTGATCTCCCGGTCGCCGAGACTCCAGCTGGTGCCGGTCGGGACGAGGTAGTACACATCCACGTGGTCCGGCACGGCCCAGTCGTCCATGGCGTAGTCGACCTCAAGCGCGTAGCAGCGCTCGTCGGCCAGCTCCGCGACCCGGGTGTCGCCGGGGAAGGCCCCGTCGGGCAGGGTGACGGTGCCGAGCACCTCGCCCTGGTGCCGCGCCGCGCAGGGCACCTCCTCGACGTCGTACATCACTCCCTCGGAGTTGCCGGTGGGGGTGTTGAAGCAGGTGCCCTTGTCGACGGACAGCCCGCTGCTCTGGAGCACGTTGTCCTGGACGTCGTCCCACAGGTCGGAGGACGCGCCCGTGGTGAAGAACAGCGTGGTCAGCAGCAGGCCCACCGTCGAGAGGGCCGCGCCGGTGATCGCCATGCCCTTGCCGCGCTCGCCCGTGCGGCGGATCTGGGCCAGCGCCACCAGACCGAGCACCAGGCCGACGGCGGGCACCAGGCACAGGATGCCGAGCACCAGCGCGGCGACGGCGAGCGCGTTGACCGTGGGGCGCTGGGGCGGGTACGGCACCCACGGCTGCTGGGGATACGGGCCCGGCGGCGGATACGGGCCCGGCGGCGGGTGGGAGCCGGGCGGCGGCTGAGGGCCTGCGGGCGGCGGGGGTATGGACACAGGTGCCGTGCTCCTGGCTGGGACGACTCGGGGGGTTCCGCGACGGGACGCGCGGGTCCGGGCATCGTATGCGGCGGGAACACACGGACGGAATGTGATTACGGGGAGGGCGAGGAGAGGGCGAGGAGAGGGTGATTCGGGCGGCGAGGGCGGAAGTCAGGGGGCCGAGGGGAACTGCGCATGCCTCGTCCGCGCGGCGGGGCGGGGGCCCCGCGCCCGCCGCCAGGTCGAGGGTGTGAGGTGGGTGGGGTGTGGCAGTCGGACCCCGTCAAAGATTGCGCGGGGATGGCCGACGAACTGGAGCGCCCACGCGTCGATGCGTCCGGTGTCGACGGCCGCGTTGTCGCTGACCCGCAGCAGCCAGGTGCCGCCCGCGACTTCGGCGGAGGCGTTCACCGCGTACGTGGTGTCGATGTTGTCCGCGCTGCCGCCGGTGCCGTACGCCTTGAGGGTGTACGCGGTGCCGTCCGGGGCGATCAGCTGAATCTGGAGGTCACCGATGTAGGTGTGCACGATGTGCACCTCGACGGCCAGCGCGGCGGGCGCGTTGCCGCTGACGCCGGAGACGGTCACCGGGGAGTCGACGGTGGTGTTGTCGGCGATCGCGTAGTCACCGGTGTTCTCGAACCGCGGTCCGGGCGGGTTCGGGGCGTCGCTGCCGACGTACAGCAGCCGGTTCGGGGAGCCGGTGCCGGGGCTGGTGACGACGTTGGGCGTGGCGGCGGTGGTCAGCGCCGCGGAGACCTGGGCCGGGGTGGCCGTCGGGTTGGCCGCCAGGTGGAGCGCCGCCGCTCCGGCCACGTGCGGGCTCGCCATCGAGGTGCCGTTGATGGTGTTGGTGGCCGTGTCGCTGGTGTTCCAGGCCGAGGTGATCGTCGAGCCCGGGGCGAACAGGTCCAGGATCGTGCCGTAGTTGGAGTAGCCGGCCTTGGCGTCGGTGGAGGTGGTGGCGCCGACGGTGATGGCCTCGGCGACCCGGGCGGGCGAGCGGGTGGAGGCGTCGGTCGACTCGTTGCCGGCCGCGACGGCGAAGGTGACGCCGGAGGCGACGGCGTTGCGCACAGCCGTGTCGAGCACGCTGTCGGCGGCGCCACCGAGGGACAGGTTGGCCACGGCGGGCTTGACGGCGTTCTGGGCGACCCAGTCGATACCGGCGACGACCTGGGCGGTCGTACCCGACCCGGCGTTGTTCAGGACGCGCACGCCGACGATGTTCGCCTGCTTGGCGACGCCGTGGGCGGTGCCCGCGGCGGTGCCGGCGACATGGGTGCCGTGGCCGTGGCCGTCCTGGGCGATGTTGTCGTTGTCGATGGCGTCGTAGCCATAGCCGGCCCGGCCGCCGAAGTCGCTGTGGGTGATGCGGACGCCGGTGTCGATGACGTAGACGGTGACGCCCGCTCCGGCCGTGTCCGGGTAGGTGTAGGAGCTGTTCAGCGGGAGATTGCGCTGGTCGATGCGGTCCAGGCCCCAGGAGGGCGGGTTGGGCTGGGTCGCCTCGATGCTGAAGGTGCGGTCCTGGACCACGGAGACGACGGCCGGGTCGGCGGCGAGGCGCTTGGCCTCGGCCTCGGTGGCCTCGATCGCGTAGCCGTTGAGGGCCTTCTTGTACGTGCGCTCGATGCTCGCGCCGTACTTGTCGGTGATGGCCTTGCCGGCGGCGGTGCCCGCGCGGGCGTGGTCGGCCTTGAGGGTGACGATGAAACTGCCGGCGACGGCGTTCGCCGCGCCCTCGTACTGGATGTGCCCTTCGGCGGCGGGGGCCGCGCCCGCGGGGAGGGCGGAGACGAGACCGGCGGCCAGGGCCGCCGAGGCGAACACGCTGATCGCCGTCAGTCTTCGCCGGGCGGAGCGGGTCGCGGGGCGGTCCGTGCCGGGTGCCGTGCCGTGGTCCGTGCCGTGGGGAGTACGCATCACTGCCATCCGAGGGATCCTCCTCATCGGTGGTGCGCCGGGATGTGGGGGGTGCCGCGGCACGCGAACCCATGAAGGGCAGGCCTGAATGACAGGTCCATGTCAATCCAGAGGGCGTGCCGGTGTCTCAGCCGAAACACTGCTGCCTCCACAGAAAATGCACAAGGGGCCCCGCACGGACGTAACACCCATGCCACGCGCCCGACATGACACACCCACAGCACGGCGCCGGCCGGGGATCGCTGTCCCCCCACCCGCACGCCGTGCTGTGCCGCGGCCCCGCCGCCGACCCCGGGACCGGCTCACCCCAGCCGGAACGGATCCCGCTTCTCCCCCGTCAGCTCGATCCACACCGCCTTGGTCTCCGTGTACTCGCGCACCGCGTCCAGGCCGCTCTCCCGGCCCCAGCCGCTCGCGCCGGTCCCGCCGAAGGGGACGTTCGGGGCGACCACCCGGTAGGAGTTGACCCAGACGTTCCCGGCGCGGACGGCGTGGGCGACGCGGTGGGCGCGGCGGACGTCGTTGGTCCACACCCCGGCGCCGAGACCGAAGTCGGTGGCGTTGGCGAGGGCCACCGCCTCGTCCTCGGTGTCGAAGGCCAGCACGGACAGCACCGGACCGAAGATCTCCTGCCGGGCCACCTCCATGCCGGGGGTGACCTCGGTGAGGACGGTCGGCTCGTAGAAGAGGCCGCCGAGGTCCGGGGCGGGGCGCCCGCCGGTGAGGACGCGGGCCCCCTCCGCCACCGCCCGTTCGACGAAGCCGGTGACGGTCCGGAACTGGGCGGGGTTGGCCAGCGGGCCCATCTCGGTGCCGGGGGCGGTGGGGTCGCCCAGGACGATCCGGCGGGTGCGGTCCACGACCCGCTCCAGCAGGGCGTCGTGCACCTCCCGGTGGACCACCAGCCGGGAACCGGCCACACAGGTCTGCCCGGTGGCGGCGAAGATCCCGGCGATGACCCCGCTGGCCGCCGCGTCGAGGTCGGCGTCGGGGAACACCAGCTGGGCGGACTTGCCGCCGAGTTCGAGGGTGGTGCGGGCGAAGTGGGCGGCGGCGCTCTGGGCGACCTTGACCCCGACGGCGGGCGACCCGGTGAACGCCACGTGCCGCACACCGGGGTGTTCCACCAGGGCCCGGCCCAGCTCGGCCCGCTGTCCGGTGACGACGTTGAAGACGCCCGGCGGGAAACCGGCCTCGTCGACCAGCCGGGCGAACTCCAGCGCGGAGACGGGGGTGTGCTCGCTCGGCTTGACCACCAGCGTGCAGCCGGCCGCGAGCAGCGGGGCCAGCTTCCACATCAGCAGCATCAGCGGGGAGTTCCAGGGCACGATCGCGCCGACCACGCCGACCGGCTCGTGCCGGGTGTAGACCATGAAGTTCGGCCGGTCGGAGGGGATGACCTCGCCCTGGAGCTTGTCGGCGACGCCCGCGAAGTAGCGCAGCCAGGCCGGGAGGTACTCCGTCTGACCACGCATCTCGCGCAGCAGCTTGCCGTTGTCGCGGGTCTCGATCTCCGCCAGCGCCCCGGCGTCGCGCTCCAGCAGATCGGCGAGGCGGTGCATCAGCCGGGCCCGCTCGAAGCCCGAGGTGCGCCCCCACTCCCCGTACTGGGCGCGCTCGGCGGCCCGGACCGCCGCGTCCACATCGGCCGCCCCGGCATCCGGGACGCTGGCCCAGGCCAGGCCCGTATAGGGATCGGCCGTCTCGAAACGGTCCCCGGAGACGGCCTCCCGCCACTCGCCGCCGATCCACATCCGGCAGTGGGTCAGGGCGGCGGTCTCACCGGTGTCCTTACCGCTCATGAAGGGTCCTTCAGCTTGGGGTTGTTGCGGTGCGACTGGGAGTCGCGCACGGCGGGCAGCGGGCCGGACGCGGCGAAGTAGCGCTGGCCCGCGACCAGCAGTTCCTCCGCCGGGAAGCGGGTGATGACCTCGCAGCCGTCGGCGGTGACCACCAGTTCCTCCTCGATCCGGGCGGCCGACCAGCCGTCCTTGGCGGGCCAGTAGGTCTCCAGCGCGAAGACCATGCCCTCCTTCAGCTCCTCGGGGTGGTCCAGCGAGGTCAGCCGGGAGAAGATCGGCTTCTCCCAGACCGACAGGCCGACCCCGTGGCCGTACTGGAGGGCGAAGGCGGCCTCCTCGTCGGCGAAGCCGAAGCTCTCCGCGCGCGGCCACAGCGAGACGATGTCGGCGGTGGTGGCGCCGGGTCTCACGGCGGCCAGCGACTCGTCCATGATCTCCCGCGCGATCTTGTACGCGTCGTTCATGGCGGGGGAGGCGCTGCCGACCGCGAAAGTGCGGTAGTAGCAGGTGCGGTAGCCCATGTAGCTGTGCACGATGTCGAAGAACGCGGGGTCGCCGGGGCGCAGCATCCGGTCCGAGTACAGATGCGGATGCGGGTTGCAGCGCTCGCCGGAGATCGCGTTGATGCCCTCGACGAACTCCGAGCCGCCGTCGTACAGCACCTTGCTGACCAGGCCGACGGTCTCGTTCTCCTTCACGCCGGGGCGCAGGAACGCGTACAGCTCCTCGTACGCCATGTCCGCCAGGGCGCAGGCGTGGGTGAGCAGGGAGATCTCGTCGCGGGTCTTGACCCGGCGGGCCTCCAGGAACACCTGCTGGCCGTCGGCGATGTCCAGACCGGCGGCGGTCAGCGCCCGGTGCACGGGCAGTTCCACGAAGTCGACGCCGACCGGCTCCTTCTCCAGCCCGTGCTTGCGCAGCTCCTCCAGCACCCGCTCGGCCACGCTCTCGGCCCGTCCGGCGTCGGGGTGGATGGCGCCGCGCAGGGTGGAGATCCCGGCGTACGAGCGTGAGGTGCCGGGCACGGGGGTGCGCACGCCGGTCACCGGGTCGGTCTCCTCGTCGCCGAGCCAGGGGTTGTACAGCTGGTGGTGCCGGGCGGCGGAGCCGAAGTCCCAGATCACCGGCTCGGCGCCGCGCACCAGGAGCGCGAACCGCACCAGCTTGTCCGTGCCCCAGGTGCCGATGTGGGTGGCGGTCATGTAGCGGATGTTGGCGAAGTCGAACGCCAGCAGCGCGCCGAAGCTGGACGCCTCCAGCTGCGCACGCAACCGGGCGAGCCGCTCCCGACGCAGCCGGTCGATGTCGATCCGGGCCTCCCAGTCGACGTTGGTGGTGCCGTAGGTGGGGATTCCCATGGGGGTTCCTTTCGGGTTGTTGGGGGGCTGGGGCGGGGTCTCGGGGGCGGGGCCTTTCCGGTGGCGGGGCCTTTCGGGTGGCGTGGGGGTTCGGGTGGCGTGGGGGTTCGGGGGCGGGGTCCGGCCCGGTCCCATTCGTGCGGGTTTCCCTGCCGGGGGCTTGGTCGGGAGGGCTGGGGCTTGGTCGGGGGGCGAGGCTCGGTCGGGGGGTGAGCTTGGCCGGGAGGGGCGGGCTTGGCTGGGAGGGGCGGGCTTGGCCGGGAGGGGCGGGCTTGGCCGGGGGCATTTCCGTACCTCGGGGCGGGATCGGCCTAGAGGACTTTCCGTGCCGGGGGCTTTCTCTCCCGGAGGGTGTAGCCCGGCCGGGGGCCTTTCCCTTTTGGGGGCGGGCCAGGCCGGGGGGCCGCTCCGGGTCGGGGGCCCGTCGCGGAGTGTGGGGCCGTCCAGGGTCAAGGAGCCCTCCCGGCTCGGGAGCCCTCCGCCCCGGGGAGCCTTCCCGGATCGGGGAGCCTTCCCGGATCGGGAGCCGGGCCCGGCGCGGGCGTCACGCCTCCGACGTGCGGAGGGGGGCCGGTTGCCAGGTGCCGCCGGGGCGGGCGTCGGACAGGGTGGGGGTGTGCCGGGTGCGGGCGAACAGGGCGTCCCGGCTGGCCACGGCCAGGCGCCGGGCGCGGGCCTCCATGTCGCCGTGCAGCCGTCCGCCGGACTTCACCACCCGGCCGGCCACCAGCACGGTGTCCACCAGGCCCGGGTGGGCGGCGTAGACGACCTGGCCGATGGGGTTGTTCAGCGGGGTCAGCGCGGTGTTGTCGGTGCGCAGCAGCACGATGTCGGCCTGCTTGCCCGGTGTCAGGGTGCCCACCTTGTGGTCCAGGCCGCAGGCGCGGGCGCCCTCGACGGTGGCGAACGACAGCACATCGCGGGAGCTGAGCGACACCGCCGGACGGTCGCTCGCGCCGGGCTGCTCGTTGTCGATCGCGCGCTGCGTGGCCAGACAGATCTGCATGGTGCCGAACATGTGGCCGCTGTTGGAGACACAGGTGTCGATGGACAGGCTGGGCCGGATGCCGACCCGGGTCAGCCGCCCGGTCGCGGGCCAGCCGTGGCCCATCTGCATCTCGATGTCCGGGGCGATGGACACCGTGCCGCCGGAGTCGGCGATGTCCCGCAACTCGTCGTCGGCGAGCGTGTTGCAGTGCACGTAGGTGATGTCCGGGCCCAGCAGACCCAGCTTGTTCAGCCGGGTGACGGGTCTGCTGCGGCCCCACTCGCCGTCCCCGACGTGCATGCTGATCGGCAGCCCCAGCTCCCGGGCGAGCCGCAGATCGTGCTCGGTGACCTCCAGACTGGCGAACTGCGGCCCCCGTACCGCCATCGCCATCGTGACCAGCTGATCCGCGGAGGAGAAGTAACGGTCGCGGACCCGGCGTACGTCCGCGTCGTGCGGGACGTCGCTGGGCACCTGGTACATCCCCGCGCCACCGCCGTGCGCGAACACCGCGCGCAGCCCGGCGTCGTACAGCGCCCGCACGGCAGCGTCGCTGTGCTCGGCGGTGTCGACGTTGTGCGACCAGTCGAGCAGTGTCGTGATCCCGCTGTCCAGGGCCTCCACCGCGCCCAGCAGATTGCCCGCGTAGGTGTCCTCCGGCTCGAACAGCGCGCTCAGGCCGAGATGCAGGCCGGTCATGTACTGCCCGAGGGTCCAGTCGGCGGCGATGCCCCGCAGGGACGCCTGCCAGGTGTGCCGGTGGGTGTCCACGAACCCGGGCAGCACGATCATGCCGCGCGCGTCGACCACCCGGGCATCGGGCTCCCCGAGGTCCGGGCCGATCGCCTCGATCACCTCGCCGCGCACCAGGACGTCGGCGGTGTCGAAGTCGCCCAGCCCGTCGTCCATGGTGATCACCGTGCCCTGCTTCAACAGGATCCGCTCGCCGCTCACTGTCCACACTCCTTTGTGCTCCGACCTTGCTCGTCTTGCTCGTCTTGCTCGTCTTTGCCTGTCCTGCTCGCCTTGTCCGTCTCGCTCGTCCCGCCTGCCCGGTGGGGGGCATCAGTCCCCGCCCACCGACACCACCGCCTTGCCGCGCAGCGCCCCGGCGGCCAGTGGCTCCAGGCCGCCCGCCACCACGTCCGCGAGATCCACCACCCGGTCCACGATCAGCTGGTCGACGGGCCGCGCCGCCAATGCCGCGACCGCCTCCGGCAGATCCGTGGCACACACGTGCGCGCTGGAGGCGACCAGGTCGATCTCCGAGATCACCGCCGTACGGACGTCCACCTCGGCCGCCCCGCCCGGCAGCCCGAGCAGCACCACCCGGCCGCCCGCCCCGGTGATCCGCAGCGCCCCGCGCAGCGCGGCCGGTGCCCCCGACGCCTCGACGGTCACCGGGGCTCCGGTGCGGCCCAGTCGCCGTACGGCGGCCAGCCCGGCCTCGTCCGGGACGCGGGCGGTACCGGCGCCCAGCGCGAGCGCGGTCTCCAGCCGGGCCGGGTCCACATCCAGCACATGGACGGGCACCCCTCGCACCACGGCGGCGGCGATGAGCAGCGAACCGATCCCGCCCGCGCCGAAGATCACGACCGGTTGGCCGGGGGCGACGCCGGAGCGGTTCAGGGCGTGCACGGCGATGGCCATGGGCTGGGCCAGCACGGCGTTGCCGTCGGAGCAGCCGTCGGGCACGGCCGCGCACATCGCCGCCGGGACGGTGACGTACTCGGCGAGTCCGCCGTGGGTGTGCAGCCCGTAGGTGAAGTAGCGGTGGCAGAGGTTCGTACGGCCGTCCCGGCACGGTGGGCAGGTGCCGCACCAGTGTCCGGCTCCCGCCACCACCCGCGTACCGGCGGGGAATCCGGGCGCGCCCGACTCCTCGACCACGCCGTAGATCTCATGGCCGGGGATCATCGGCCCGAGGTGCCCGGAGACCGGGTGCCGCACGGTCAGCGGGATCATGGCGGGCCCGTGCGCGTACTCGTGGCTGTCGGTGCCGCACAGCCCCGAGCGGCGGACCCGTACGGTCACCTCGCCGGGGCCGGGCTCGGCGGGCTCGGGGAATCCGTGTGTCACCCGGACGTCCCGGGGGCCGTGATAGACGGCGGCCTTCATTCTTCTTCTCCCGTCGGGTCGGTCGCCGTGTCGGCGTCGGCGTCGGCGGCGGCACGGCGGTCGGCGACGAAGCGCATGAGGTGCGCCGCCTCCCGGTCGCCCTCGCCCGCCGCGCAGATGGCGTCGAGCAGCTTCAGGGTCAGGTCACCGGCCGGGGTGCCGGTGCCGCCGGACACCGCGTACGCCACGTCCTTGCGCAGTTGGGCGGCGCTGGCCCAGACCTCGGCGGGCTCGTGGAGCAGGAAGGGGGCCCGGTAGTGGAGCATCGGGGAGGCGATGACGCTGGCCAGCATCGCCTCGGTGGCCCGCTCCCGGGTGATGCCCGCGCGCTCGGCGACCACCAGGGCCTCGCCCCAGGCCGCCGCCTGGATCGCCACCTGGAGATTGACCGCCAGCTTCAGGGTCACGCCCTGTCCGTGCTCCGCGCCGACGTGGACGACGTCGGAGGCCAGCACGTCCAGCACCGGCCGGATCCGCGCGAGCGCCCGCGCCGGGCCACCGGCCAGGAACACCAGGCGTCCCTCCGCCGCCGCGTCCAGGCTCCCGGAGACCGGGCAGTCCAGCATGACCGCGCCCCGCTCGGCGACGGCCCCGGCGATCTCCCGGGTGGCGTCGGGCTCGACGGTGCTGAGATCGGCGTACACCTGCCCGGGGCCGAGCCCGGCGAGCAGTCCGTCCGGGCCGCCGGTGATCGCCCGCAGCGCGTCGGACCCCCACACCATGGACAGCACGACCGGGGCCCGCTCGGCCACCTCACGCGGGCTCGCGCACGCCGTGAGGCCCTGCGTGAGGAGGGGGGTGAGCCGCTCGGGGGTGCGGTTGTGGCCGTACACGGGGTGCCCGGCGGCCAGCAGCCGGGCGGCGATCCGGGCCCCCATGGCACCGAGGCCGACTACCCCTACGGGGGTGGCGCCTGCCTGACCTACGGGGGTGGCTCCCCCGTGACCTACAGGGGTGGCTCCCTCGTGACCTACAGGGGTGGCTCCCTCGTGACTCATGATCGACCTCCCGCCGGGACGGCATCGGCGCCTTCGCCTGTGCCCCCACCTGCGCCTGCGCTCGCGTCCACATCCGCATCCGCATCCGCATCCGCGAGGAAAGCGTGCGCCTGTTCGACCACCCGGTCCACCAGCTCGCCGCACGAACCGAGATAGGTCTCCGGGACGAGCAGGTCGCCGAGCTGTCCCAGGTCCACGCCCGCGTCGGCGATCTCGGTGTTCTCGGCCAGTGACTCGCGCAGGGGCCGTCCGGTCTCCCACGCGTGCATCGACGCCTCGTAGACCACATCGTGCGCGGCGGTCTTGCCCAGGGTCCGGGCGAGATGCATCATCGCGGCCTCGGAGAGCATGAGGTCGCCGAGCCGGTGGAGGTTGGTGTGCAGGGCGTCGGGGTGGACGACCAGGCCGTCCAGGATCCAGGCGGTGCGCTCCAGCAGCCCGGCGGTCAGGCAGAAGGTCTCCGGTACGGCGGCCCACTCCACGCCCCACAGGCTCATGTCCCGCTCGTGCTCCTGGTGCATGGCGGCGAGCATCTGGGCGGGCGCCTGCCGGCAGAGGATCGCGCTGGAGATGATGTACTCGCAGTACATCGGGTTGCGCTTGTGCGGCATCGTGCTGCTGCCGACCTTGCCGGTCGCGAACGGCTCCTCCAGCTCGGCGACCTCCGTACGCTGGAGCACCCGTACCTCGTTGGCGATCTTTCCGCAGGTCGCGGCGGTCATCGCGGCCACGCAGACGAGTTCGGTGAGCCCGTCGCGGGCGGTGTGCCAGGCGATGGGGGCGCTGCCGAGGCCGAGGCGTTCCATCATCCGTTCGTGCAGGCGCGGTCCCGCCGCGCCGAACGCCGCCATGGAGCCGACCGCGCCGCCGAGCTGTCCGACGAGCGCGCGGGGCCGGGCGTCGGTGAGCCGGGCGGCGTGCCGTTCGCACTCGGCGAGCAGGACGGCGAACTTGAAGCCGAGGGTGATGGGCAGGGCGTGCTGGGCGTGGGTGCGGCCGACCATGGGCAGATCGCGGTGGCGCTCGGCGAGCCCGGCCAGGACCCGCATCAGCTCCCGCAGCCGCTCCTCGACGAGATCGACGGCACGGTGGAGCTGGAGGGCGAGCCCGGTGTCGGTGATGTCCTGGGTGGTGGCGCCGTAGTGGACGTAGGCGCCCCACTCCGGTCCGGCAGCCTCCGCCAGCCGCCGGACGAGCGGTACGAGCGGGTGGGCGGTCCGCTCGATCTCCGCGCCGATCACCTCCAGGTCGAACCGCTCGGCGACCGCGCACTCGGCGATCCGCTCGGCCGCCGCCCTGGGCACCACCCCGAGATCGGCCTGGGCCCCGGCCAGCGCGGCCTCCGCGTCCAGCCAGGACTGGACCATCGCCCGGTCGCTGAAGACCGCCCGCATGGCATCGGAGGCGAAGAGCCCGCCGAGGATCCGGGAGTCCATGAGATGCGCGGGCGCGGCGGCGGGGTCGGGCTGGTCCGGCACGGCGATTCCTCTCGTCGGGCGACGGGTACGGAGACGTATGAATGGGTGCGTCAGCGAGCACCCGAATGGAAAGCTTTCCACGTCATGTGGCCATTTGAGGATGCTCGCGGGTGGATGGATTGTCAATAGTGATGGAATGCTTTCCATCACAGTCCGGGCCCATCACCCCTGGCGGACCACAACGGACCACCGTGAGCCGCCCTGGAATGCTGTGGAACGCCGTGGACCGCTCCTGGGGCCTGATATATCGTTTCCACGTGCCGAACCTGAAGGACATCGCGAAAGAGAC
Organism: Streptomyces sp. NPDC059477; assembly: GCF_042749375.1. Taxonomy (NCBI): domain Bacteria; kingdom Bacillati; phylum Actinomycetota; class Actinomycetes; order Kitasatosporales; family Streptomycetaceae; genus Streptomyces; species Streptomyces sp. NPDC059477. The sequence goes on from NZ_JBHYUG010000015.1 coordinate 129,173, forward strand.
CGGGCTGGGGCTGGGTACGGTCTCGCGGGCACTGAGCGGAGCCCCCCGGGTCAGCCCGGCCACCCGGCGCAAGGTCATGGAGGCCGCGCAGCGGCTGGGCTACCAGTCCAACGGTCTGGCCCGCGCGCTACGGCAGTCGCAGTCCCACTCGGTGGGTCTGGTGATCCCGGATCTGGAGAACGAGTTCTACACCTCGGGCGCGGCGATCCTCCAGGACGTGCTGGCCACCCAGGGCTACCGCCTGCTCCTGTGCTGTAGCAACGGCGACCCGGAGACGGACGCGGCCCTGCTGATGTCGCTGGTCGAGCGCCGGGTGGACGGCATCGCGCACACCCCGTGCGGCCCGGACGGCGCCCGGTCGATCAGGCGGCTGAATCCGACGCTGCCCATCGTGGAGTACGCCCGCCGCTCCGAGCTGGACAGCGTCGACTCGGTGACCGGTGACGAGCGGGGCGGCAGCGCGGAGATCGTGGAGCATCTGGCCCGCCTGGGGCACCGCTCGATCGCGATGATCGCGGGCCCCCCGGCGCTGAGCACGACGGTGGCCCGGACGGAGGGCTTCGAGGAGGCGTGCCGCCGGCTGCGCCTGCGCAAGCGGGACTGCCCCCGGTTGTCGGGCACGTACGACGCGTCCTGGGGCGAGGAGGCGACGTTGCGGATCCTGCGCGAGCACCCGGACGTGACGGCGATCTACGCGTCCAGCTCCCGGATGGCCCTGGGCGTCCTGCGGACCCTGCACCGCCTGGGCGTCGGCGTCCCCGGGGACATGTCGGTGGCGGGGTTCCTCAATCCGCTCTGGTACGAGGTCGCGGGCCCGCCCCTGACGACGTACGAACTCCCCCTGAAGGACATGGGGGACATGGCCGCCCGGCTGCTGCTCCAGCGGATCACCGAGACGACCGGCGACGCGCTGCCGGAGCCTCGGACGGTCCGTTTCGAGGGCCGGCTGATCACCCGGGAGTCGACGGCCCGGCCACGCACCGCGCCACTGGCCTCGGGCGTGCTCACGCCATGACCCTCGCGGCCGGCGGGCGGGCTTGAGCGCGTTGGGCAGTTCGCGGCGGGGCGGTCGCCGGCCGGCGGGCAGGACGGCGAGTACCCGGACAAGGACACAGTGCCGCTCGGCGAGGCCCTGCGGATAGCGGCGCACCTCGTCGGCGAAGGGGTGGGTCCGGCCCCCCGATGCCCACCGGGTGAGCGACCGCAGACCCGCATCCGGGCCCCGGTCGCCCACCCGCGCCACCCCCACTGTCCCCTGCCCCCTTCCCCCGCTACCGCGTCACCACCCGCACCCCCTCCGGCGCCACCACCTCCACCCCCCCGTCCCCCGTCACCGTGACGTCCAGTCGCCCGCCGCCGATCCGGAGCCCTGTCACCGTCAGGGGCGTGAATGCCGAGGCCAGGGCCGGTGCCACGGTGAGGGTGCCGCCGGGGGCGTCGGCCTCCAGGCCCAGGGCCGACCGGAGTACGGAGACCGAGGCCGCCGCCGCCCAGGCCTGCGGACGGCAGGACGCCGGGTACGGGGCCGGGTGAGCGGACTCCCCCGTGCCGTGGCCCGCGAAGAGTTCGGGCAAGCGCGCCTCGAAGCCCGCCGAGGCGGTCAGCAGGCCCTGCGCCAGCGACCCCGCCGCGTCCGGGAACCCGGCCCGGACCAGGCCCTGTACGGCGATCGCGGTGTCGTGCGGCCAGATGGAACCGGTGTGGTAGCCGAAGGGGTTGAAGCCGACCGAGTCACTGCTGAGCGTGCGCAGCCCGTGCCCCGCGTCGAGGTCGGGGCCGGTCAGCCGGGCGGCCAGCAGCGCGCTCTCCTCGGCGTTCAGCAGTCCCGTGCCGAGCAGATGCCCGAAGCCCGAGGTCGCCGCGTCCGCCGGATCGCCGTCGCGGTCCAGGGCGACCGCCGGGTAGGGGCCGCGCGCGTCCTCCACCCAGAAGCGGGCCCGGAACCGGTCGGCCAGCCCCGCCGCCCACTCCTCCCACTCGTCGGCCCCGGCCCGCCCGAACTCCCGCAGCAGCGCCGCGCCGCCGAGCGCGGCCTCGTACGCGTACGCCTGTACTTCGCACAGCGCGATCGGCGCCGCCGCGAGCCGTCCGTCGCGGTGCCGGATGGAGTCGGTGGAGTCCTTCCAGCCCTGGTTGGCCAGGCCCTTGCCGGTCTGGTCGACGTACTTCAGGAAGCCGTCGCCGCTGCCCCGCGCCTGCTCGCGCATCCAGGCGAGCGCGGCTTCGGCGTGCGGGAGGAGCTGTTCGACCTCGTGGGTGGGCAGGCCCCAGCGCCAGGCGTCGTGCAGCAGGGTGAGCCACAGGGGGGTGGCGTCGACCGTGCCGTAGTACACGGGCGGCAGGGAGTGGGCGAGCGTGCCGCGCCGCACCTCGTGCAGGATCTTGCCGGGCTGTTCCTCGGTCGCCGGGTCGCTCACCGCGCCCTGGCGGCGGGCCAGCGTCCGCAGGGTGCCCCCCGCGATGCCGGTGCCCAGCGGCAGCAGCATCCGGGCGGCCCACAGGGAGTCCCGGCCGAACAGGGTCAGGAACCAGGGGGCACCGGCCGCCAGGAACTGGTCCGGACGGTCCGGGTCGGCCGACCGGCCGTCGGCCAGCCGCAGCCGGTCCAGATCCGCCAGCGACTGCTCCAGCCAGCGGACCAGGCCACGGTCCGCGCTGGTCACCTCGGGCACGGACCAGGGCAGTCGCCCTTCCGGCGGGGCGGGGAACTGATCGCCGTCCGCGTAGGCCGCCGTGCAGGTCAGGGTCGCGCTCCAGGCCGTACCGGGCGCGAGGTCGATGTCGTACGACCATCGCCCCTCGGCGGGCCGCAGTTCGTCCGGCGCCGGGACGCTGGTCAGGCGGGCGGTGAAGTCGCCGTCGGTCCAGGTCAGGGCGGCGGCCGGGGGGTCGGCGGGCCGCGGCGGGGCCGGTTCGAGGACCCGGCCCGACTTGACCTGTTCCATGGTGGCCAGGTCCGTCCCGGCGGTCACCGTGAGCCGGACGCGGATGTGCCGGATGCCCGCGTTGGTGACCTCCAGGGTCTCCTCCAGCCGGCCCGCCGCCGTGTGGCGCCGGCGGTGCAGGGCGACCGCGGGGTCCGGTGTGCTCTCGCCCAGTCCGCGCAGGACCGAACGGAATCCGGCCCGGTCGGCGCCGCGCAGGCCGCCCCGCACCGGGGCGAGCGCGATGCCCTCGGCGGCGACGGTCAGCTCGGCCAGGGCCCTGCGGTCACCGTGGTAGAAGCCGTCCGCACCCCCGCTGAGCTGCCCGTCCGCACGCGAGATGACAAGGCTCGGCGAGTGCAGCGTGACGACCGCGTCATGCAGGAACGGCTGTAGTCCCGCGACCGCGGACGCGGCCGTCGTGACCGAGCCGTTGGTGTCCTGGGGCTTGACAGTGGTGTCCAAGGAAGTAGAACCTCTCAGCATTCGAACGTTCCAAAGACAGTAAGTCACTCGTCAGAGCGCTGACAACGGATTTGGAACGCTAAAAACCTCAGGATTTATCAGGGCCCACTCAGGCCCTGCCCAGGTCCCGCCCAGGCCGCACCCATGGCCTGCTCGGGGCCCGCCCAGGATGTACCGACGACGACGCCGGAGACCCGTATGCCCCGCTCCAGCAAGAACCCCCCGGCCAAGGGCGGCCCGGTGACCCTCGCCACGGTCGCCGCCCGGGCCGGGGTCTCGCCGCAGACCGTGTCGAACGCGATCAACTCGCCGGACCTGCTGCGGCCCGAGACCCTGGAGCGGGTCCGCCGCGTGATCGAGGAGACGGGCTACCGCCCCAGCCGGGCCGCACAGACCCTGCGCACCCGCTCCAGCAGACTGATCGGGTACGGCATCCAGCCCGCCCATTCCAGTTCCCCCGTCCTGGACCGGTTCCTGCACGCCCTGTCGCAGGCCGCCGACGCCGCCGGGTACCGCATCCTGCTGTTCGCCTCCCCCGACGGCGGCCCTTCGCTGGAGGGCTACGAGGAACTGCTCGACCAGCACGAGGTCGACGGCTTCGTGCTCAGCGGCACCGACCGCGCCGACCCCCGGCAGGCGTGGCTGACCAAGCGGGGCGTGCCGTTCGTCGGCTTCGGCCGGATGTGGTCGGGCCGCCCCCTCGGCGACTGGGTCGATGTCGACGGCGCCTGCGGCACGGACGCCGCCGTGGAGCACCTGGTGGCGCACGGCCATCGCAGGATCGCCTTCCTGGGCTGGGAGCGCGGGGTGTCCGGGGCCGGTGACGACCGTGCCGAGGGCTGGCAGCGGGCCATGCGGCGGCACGGACTGCCGGTCCGGGGCCGTCGCGGGCAGAGCGTGAACGACATCGACGCCGCCCGCGCCGCCGCGAAACCCCTGCTCGACGGGGGCGCGACGGCCGTGATCGCGGCCAGCGACATGCTCGCGCTCGGCTGCTACCAGACACTGCGCGAGCGCGGCACGCTGCCCGGCCGGGACGTGGCCGTGATCGGCTTCGACGACTCGCCCACCGCCGAACTCCTCTCCCCCACGCTGACCTCGGTCGCCCAGCCGCTGGAGGAGGTGGGCCGGGAGTGCGTACGGCTGCTGCTGGCCCGGATCGCCACGCCGGACGCCGCGCCCGAACGGCTGCTGCTGGAGCCGTCCCTGATCGTGCGGGACAGCAGCACGACGGCGACGGCGCCTTTGTGAGGCGGGCCGCCGACGCCGGTGACCGCGGTGACCGCCGGTGACCGCCGGTGACCGCCGGTGACCGTCGGCCGACCGTGCCAGTGACCGTCGGCCACCGGGTGACCGCCTCCCACCTCTGACCACCGGTCACCACAGAAAGCCCGTCGCCACAGACGCCGGTGACACAGAAACCTTTCCCCTCCTCCACCCCCACACCCCGGGCGCCCACCGACCCCCACTCCCTCGATCGCCCGGGAGGAGCCGCCCCCTTACCACCCCGATCCCCCGGAGGACCCCATGATCAACCGCAAGGCCGTCGCGGCCTTCACCACCTGCGCGGCCCTGCTGGCCGTCACCGGCTGCTCGTCGAGCTTCGGCAGCGACGAGCAGACGACCCAGGACACCGGCGCCCAGCAGGACCTCACCGTGCTCATCGCCTCGTCCGGCGACGCCGAGACCGCCGCGGTCAAGGAGGCCGCCGCGGCCTGGGCGAAGGACACCGGCAACACGGTGACGGTGGATGTCGCCAAGGACATCAATCAGCAGCTCGCCCAGTCCTTCGCCGGGAGCAACCCGCCGGACGCCTTCTACGTCGACTCCAGCCAGTTCGCCAACTACGCGCAGGGCGGCTCGCTCTACCCGTACGGCGCGGAGATAGCGGACGCGGACGACTTCTCGGAGCAGCTGCGCGCCTCGTTCACGTACGACGGGGAGCTGGTCTGTCTGCCCAAGGACACCTCCACTCTCGCCCTCGCCATCAACACCGACCTGTGGCAGCGGGCCGGGCTGACCGCGGACGACTATCCGACCGACTGGGACGAGCTGAAGTCGGTGTCGGCCAAGCTGACCGAGGGCGATGTCACGGGGCTGGTGGTGGGCGGCGAGTACGCGCGGCTCGGCGTCTTCATGAAGCAGGCGGGCGGCTGGATCACCAACGCCGACCAGAGCGAGATGACCGCCGACACCGCGCAGAACGCCGAGGCGCTGACCTACGTACAGGAGCTGCTGGAGTCGGGCTCCCTGAAGTACGCGAGCGAGGTCGACACCAACTGGGGCGGCGAGGCCCTGGGCACCGGCAAGGCCGCCATGACCATCGAGGGCAACTGGCTCACGGGCGGCATGAAGGCCGACTACCCGGACGTGAACTACCAGATGGTCCCGCTGCCCGCCGGTCCGGCCGGCGAGGGCACGCTCGCCTACAGCCAGTGCTGGGGCGTGGCGCAGGACAGCGCCCACCGGGAGGCCGCCGTGGACCTGGTGGAGTATCTGACGACGAGCGAGCAGATGCTGAAGAACGCGGACGCGTTCGGCGTGATGCCCTCGCGCACCAGCGCGCTCGCCGAGTACGCGCTGAAGGACCCGTCGGCGAAGGCGTGGGCGGACGCCACCGCGTACGCCCAGGGCCCGGTGACGATCGCGGGCTTCGACAAGGTGCTCACCCAGTTCAACACCGACCTCGCGGCGCTGGGCACCGGCGACCCGGAGAAGATCCTCGCCGACCTCCAGCGCAACGGCGAACAGGAACTCGCGAAGGGCGAATGACCCGCCATGCTCCCCCGCACGCCCTCCCGCC